>NZ_JBEXUI010000006.1:258906-277245 GCF_040614395.1 Nocardia sp. NPDC005998
CTGCGCTCATGGTTCACCCGCTGACGCTCGCTCACGGCCTCCCCCTCATGACGTCCTCACCCGTTCATAGAACGCCATGGCGGCCGCGGTCGCCACATTGAGCGAATCGGTGCCCGGCGACATCGGAATGCGCGCCCGAATATCGGTGGCTCGCATGGCCTCCTCGGTCAAACCCGGCCCCTCCGCACCGAGCAGCAATGCCACCCGCTCCCCCGTCATCGCCGTGGCCAGGTTCACGGCGGCCGGGTTCGGGGTGAGCGCGATGATCTGGAATCCCTTGTTCCGCAACATATCCAACCCACCCGGCCACTGCGGCAGCTGTGCGAACGGCACCCGCAGCACATGTCCCATCGACACCCGCACCGCGCGCCGGTACAGCGGATCGGCGCACCGGTCTCCGAACAGGATGGCCTCGACGCCGAGTCCCGCCGCATTCCGGAACATCGAGCCGAGGTTCTCGTGATCGTTCACCCCCTCCAGCACCGCCACCGTCCTGGCCCGCTCGATGACGTCGTCCACACTCAACTCGGCGGGTCTGCGCGCCACCGCGAGTACGCCGCGATTGAGATGGAACCCGACCACCTCCGCCATCACCTCGGCGGTCGTCCGGTAGTACGGCACATCGATGTCCAACAGATCCGCGGCGAGTTCGGCGCGCCGCTTCTCCACTCCGAGCAGCGCGTCCGGCCGAAACCGCGAATCGAGCATCCGCCGTACGACCACCACCCCCTCCGCGATCACCAACCCCTTGCGCCCCGGCAGATCGGGCCGCCGATCCGCGGACTTCAAGTCGCGAAAGTCATCGACCCGCGGATCAGCGGAGTCACCGATATCGATCACTTCGACCACCGCTACATCCTGCCGGGCACCACCACCCCGCCCGACACCGGTGCCGATCACCGATCCCGAACTCCCCGATCCCCACTCAGCACCGCACCCGAACCACGAGCCTGCACACCACACAGCCTCCGGCCACCACACCACCGACACCGGTGCCGATCACCGATCCCGAACTCCCTGATCTCCACTCAGCACTGCACCCAAATTTCGAGCCTGGACACCACATAGCCTCCGGCCACCGCACCACCGACATCGATGCCGACTCCCGACCAATATTCACTGTTGCGTACGGCTCCGAAGTGGGTCGCAGCCGTGCTCCGCAAGCCAACAAACCAGCGTTCGCCTCGGCGTCCCGTGGCGCAGTCGGGACCGCGCGTTCCGCTCGGCGCCCCATGCCGCAGAGCTTCAGATCTGGTCCTCGGCGAGTCGCGCGGCATGTCGGTCTGCGAGGTATTCGGAACCTCTGCGAGAACTCAGGTGCACCTCTGCTGGCGCGGTAATTCGAGTGCGGGCGGGTGGGGAGGCATGCGATGGTCGAAGGATGACGCTGATACCCGGCATCACCATTAGGTCGGCCACCGACGACGATGTGGCGGCCATTCAGTTGCTCGGCGACACTTCATTCGGCATGCGGCGTGAACCGGAGTACGCGCAGCTACGGGCGCAGGTCTTTCCGACCGAGGAGGCCATCGTCGCCGTCGACGACGGTCGCATCGTCGGACATGCCAAGTCCACCCGGATGACACTGACGGTGCCCGGCGAGCGCACGGTCGAGGTCTGCGGCATTGCCGGGGTCGGTGTCGCGCCGATGCATCGGCGGCGCGGAATTTTGCGGGCCATTTATACCGAGCAGCATCGGCGCACCGAGGAGGCCGGGCTCGCGCTGACCATTTTCACCGCGAGTCAGGGAGCCATCTACGGCCGGTTCGGATACGGCCCGACGATTCGGGAGAACGCGGTCTCGATCGATCGGCGGTTCGTCGAATTCCTACCGTCGGCCCCCGATCCGGGCGGCGTGGTGCTCAGCACCATGGCCGACGCGGGCGAGCCGATACGCGCGATCTACGACCGGTGGCGTCGCCTGGTGCCCGGCGCGCAGCGGCGTCCCGAGGCCCGCTGGAAATTGGACCTCGCCGATTCGCCCGCCTTCCGCAATGGCAGTAGTGAGCTTTTCGCATTCCTGCACCCGGACGGGTACGTGCTGTACCGGTACAGCCGTCGCGAACGCACCATGACCGCGGTCGTCGAGGAGATGCGCACGGTCACCCCGGAGGCGCATATCGCGTTGTGGCGGGCGCTATTCGGATTGGAACTGTGCAGCCACATCGAGGCGGCGCTCACCGACAACGATCCGCTCCCACATCTGCTCACCGATCTCCGACTGGTGCGCACGCAGGCACGCTATGACGCATTGTGGTTGCGGCTCATGGACGTTCCCGCCGCGCTGACGGCACGTTCGTATCTGCGCGATCTGAATGTCGTACTCGCGGTACAGGATCCGTTCCGCAATGCGGGCGGCAGCTTCGAACTCACGGTGCGTGACGGCGTCGCCGAATGTGTGCCGACCAACCGGACGCCCGACTTCGAACTCGGCATCGACGTGCTCGCCAGCATGTACCTCGGCGCGTATCCGCCGCGGGTCTTCGCGGGGGCCAACCGGCTGCAGGCCAAGGACGCCGCGCAGCTGCGCGCACTCGACGAGGCGTTCGGCGCGGAGCGGGACGCAGTGCTGGGTTGGTTCTTCTGAGCTGGGCTGGTTCTGCTGAGCCGAGTCGGTTCTGCTGAGCCGAGTCGGTTCTGCTGAGCCGGGCAGATCCCGCCGAGTCAGGTAGGTCCCGCCGAGTCAGGTAGGTCCCGCTGGGCCGGTCCGGTTCTGCTGAGCCGGCCGGTTCTGCTGAGCCAGGCCAGTCCCGCCGAGCCAGACCGGTTCTGCTGAGCCGGGCCGATCCCGCCGAGCCGGGCCGATCCCGCCGAGCCGAATCGGTTCCGCCGAGCGATCGGTTCCGCTGAGCCGGGTCAGTTCCGCTGGGCCGGATCGGTTCTGCCGAGCCGGGCCGGTTCTGCCGAGCCGGGCCGGTTCCGCCGAGCCGGGCCGGGTCGCGGCGGCGGCGATTCACCCGGTCACCCGGATGCTGCTGGGCAGCGGCACTGACCGCGTAGTCGGCTGCGGCGTCGGCGGGTTCCGCCGAGCCGGGCCGGTTCCGCCGAGCCGGGCCGGTTCCGCCGAGCCGGATCGGTTCCGCCGAGCCAGATCGGTTCCGCCGAGCCAGATCGGTTCCGCCGAGCCAGATCGGTTCCGCCGAGCCAGATCGGTTCCGCCGAGCCAGATCGGTTCCGCCGAGCCGGATCGGTTCCGCCGAGCCGGATCGGTTCCGCCGAGCCAGATCGGTTCCGCCAAGCCGAGCCGGTCCCGCTGAGACGGGTCAGTTCCGATGGGCTGGGCCGGTGCTGCGCATCGGGGTTGTCCCCGAGCCCACGTCGTACTCCGGAGTGATGTCCGGATATGCGGTGGGCTGGCATGCTGGAACTATGAAGCCGATTCAGCTGGTGCTCAATATCCTGTGGCTCGTATTCGTCGGGTTCTGGATGGCGCTCGGCTACATCCTGGCGGGCCTCATCTGTTGCATCCTGATCATCACCATCCCGTGGGGTATCGCGTCGTTCCGGATCGCGGCCTATGTGCTGTGGCCGTTCGGGCGGACCACGGTCGAAAAGCCTTCCGCAGGCGTGGGGTCGATGATCGGCAATATCATCTGGTTCCTGGTGGCCGGTTGGTGGCTCGCGCTCGGGCACCTGTTCACCAGCATCCCGCTGTTCATCTCGATCATCGGCATCCCCTTCGGCTGGGCAAACCTCAAGCTCATCCCGGTCTCGCTGTTCCCGCTCGGGCGCGAGATCGTCGCCAGCGATCAGCCGTTCGGGGCGCAGTACGCCCGCGGTGGGTACGTACCTCGCTGATGACCCCGCACTGACGAGGTCACACTCGGCCTACTCCGAGTCGTCGACCAGCTGTTTCATGATGCCGACGGCGCGGGTCAGCACGACCAGCTGATCGTCGGTCAGGGTGGACAGCTGTTCGGTCATCCAGGCCTCGCGGGCGCTGGTCTCATCGGCGATCAAGGCGCGGCCCGCATCCGAGAGCGAGACGATGATCTGACGGCCGTCGGTCGGGTGCGGTTTGCGCTCAACCAGTTCCAGATCGGTCAGCGAGGCGATCACGCGCGTCATCGACGGCGGCTGCACGCGTTCCTTGGCGGCCAGGGCGCCCGGTGTCATCGCACCGTCCCGATGCAGGGTGGCAAGTGCGGAGAGCTGGGTCAGCGAAATCTGCGCGTCGGCGCGCCGTCCTCGCAGATGTCGCGTCAAGCGCACCACCGCGAGCGACAGCTCACCAGCGAGAGCTCGAACATCCGATGGCGTTGTCACAGAGCAGAACGATACGGGACACGCTGGCCGGTGGACGCCTGTTCCCGCAGCTACGCTAGGACTGTGACCCAGAATGTCCCGCAGATACCGCCGCGCTTCACCGATCCACGGCCGGTCCTCGCGGTCGGCAGCATCCTCTGGCTGATCGCCACCATCGTGGTGTGGACCAGCGACCGCTGGGAATCGGCGCGTCCGGTGTGTCTGATGGGTCTTGCGGTGGGGTTGCTCGGTTACACGATCTTCGCGATCCAGCGCCGCGGTGCTCGGCGCGGGGACAAGGGCGCGCAGACCGGGCTATGAGCCGCGCGTTCTTGCGCGTCAGCCCACGTCGAACTCATCGGTGGTGCCGGTGAAGGGCCGCAGCACGCCGTCGGCGCCCAGGCTGTCGGCGAAGTGCCGCATGCGATAGCGGCCCGAGCTGGTGTCGGCGGGGATGTCCCAGGTGAAGCGGGCAACGGATTCGGCGGTGCCGCGTTTGCTCCAGTAGAAGCGCACCGCCCATTCGCCCTCGTTGGCGACCCGCTCCCAAACGCCGGATGCGTTGCGGCGCTGCACTTCCAGGAAGGTGCCATTGCGGCGGGGGTTGTGTTTCGGATGGGCGGAGACGAATTCGGCGGCGACCCGGGTGCCGGGCGGGTAAGCGGCGGCCGGTTGGGTCAGGACATCGCCGAAACCGCGGCCCGGGGGTGTGGCATCCGGGCCCGGCGCGGGCTGGAAGTTCGGCTGCAGGTTGGATACATCGCGGGGTGCGGGACCGCGCGGAACCTGCTGGCGGGCGGCGAAAGCTGTTGCCAGCCGGGTGAATTCCTGCTGGTAGGCGGGCAATGTGTAGCGGCCGAACAAGGTCGAGCCACCCTCGTACTGCTGGGAGTCGTACTCCTCCGGGGTGGTGACATATTCGTGGTACGCGTTCGCGTACCCCTGCATCAGCACCTGCTCCAGCCCAACACCGAGCGCGTCGGCCACGGCGCGGCGGATGCGCAGTCCGGAGACGATGGTGAATTCCGCACCGCCGCAGGCCAAGTAGAGCTCGCCGATCCGAACGATCTGAATGGGCACCACATTCGGCACCCACGGCACCGGCGGCAGCAACCCCAGCGGCGCCACGATCGCCTTGGGCGCCTGGGCATCCGCGAGCCAGGACGGTGCGGGCTGGCGCGGATCGCCGAGGGCATCGATGAATGGGTTGCGCACGCCCTCCGGGATCGGGAGGCCGGGCAGACCGGGACCGTCCTCGACGCTGCCCGCGATGAGCGAGAGGCCCGCGGCGGCGGGTGCGGTGTGGCGCGGCTGACCGTCCGGGGTGAACCTGCCGTCGACGGCGGTATCGGCCAGGTCGATATAGCAGAGCATCGAGTCGACCGGACCGCTGATCGACTGTGCGCCCGCCAGTGCGGTTTTCGAGGCCAGATACTGTCGCTCGCCGATGATGCGGGTGTTGTCGAACTCGTCCTCGGTCGGGCCGGAGCCGGGTCGCAGATTCAGGTTCGGGGACATGTCCCCCGCATTGGTCTGCGCGAAGGCCGCCACGAAATCGGCTGGGCCGTCCAGATATCGGACGCCGTGCTCGGTGTGCTCATAGGAGAACGAGGCGTAACCCTTGTTATCCGCGCTGATCAGCCGGTTCTGATTGGTCATGGAGGTGTTGTGGGTGGCGAACCAGGTGATGGCGCCGACCTGTTTGCCGCCCTTGACGAATGACAGCGCGGTGACCGCCGGGTCGATGGCATTCGGGAAGTGCTGTCTATCCGCATCCGGATTGCGTTCGAAGGCAACTCGCGATCGATTGACGCTGGCATCGTGCAGTTCGGCGCGGCCGAGCGCGAGCGTGCCCGGTCCGAGATCGGCATGTGCCGCGGCGATCGCCTCCACAATGCCGTTCACCTCGGCGTCGTAGACCTGCTGCTGAAATCCGAGGATGGACAGGTTGTACGCGTAGTCGTTGCTGGAGCCGCCGCAGGTCGCATGCGAATGCGTCGAGGTGAGCAGGACGTTCTGTTCGGTGTAGAGATCACCGAAGCGGCGCGCGAGTTCGAGCATGACACCGCGGTGCACGGACTGGAAAATCATGCCGTTCTCCGCGACCGCGAACACGATCCGGCGCGCACCGCTATCGATGATGAATGCGCGGGCGCGCGGGCGCAGATGAATGCCCGCGGTTTGCTGTTCGAACTGCGAATAGCCCATCATTCCGCATTCGGCGGCGGGACCGGTGATGTCGGAGAGGCCGAGTCCGATGCGATAGCCACTCGCACCGGGGGCCGCCGCGGCCTGCGTGCCGAGTGCCGCCGTCATTCCTGGCACGGTTACCGCTGTCGCGAGTGCGGCCGAACCCGCCGCGGTTCGGGCCAGCACGGTTCTGCGTGACACCGGCATTCGTGTCTCCCTTCGATCCCATGATGAAGCGAACCACACAACTGGACGCTCGTCCAGTCGAGATTTTCGGCCCTGCGAATTGACTGCGGCGAAGTTGGAGACTTAACTCGCTGAGGTGTCCTCCCGATTGAGCGTCGAAGAACGACGGGCCCACCTTATCGAGGCAGCCATCGGCCTTGCCGAGAAAAAGGGCGTCGCGGGCGTGACCACGCGCGATGTCGCTCAGGCAGCCGGTGTTTCGCTCGGTGTGGTGCATTACTGTTTCGAAAACAAGGACGCGCTGATGACCGAGCTGGTCAAAGCGTTATCGATGGAATTACGCGATTCCGTCGACGCCAATGAAACAGTTTGGCAAGACGTCGGAAGTGGAAAAGAAGCGCTTCAAAAATTGGTGCGTTCCGGACTCGAACTGATGTGGCTCAACATTGAAGCCACACCGGAACGCCAACTACTCACCTACGAAACCACTACATATGCGCTACGCGAAGGGGAATCGACCCCGGCGAAACTCGCTATCGCACGCGAACAGTACGCATTCAACGACACCACCGTGGCCGACATCCTCGACCACGCGCGCGATGCGACCGGTTGCCGTTGGTCGGTACCGGTGCAAACGCTGAGCCGCTTCACTTTGAACGTGATCGATGGGGTCGTGCTGCGCTGGCTGGTCGACAACGACAGCGAAAAGGTGCGCGGGCAGCTGGATCTGCTCAGCGAGATGGTCACCAGCTACGCGGAGTAGGTCGGCACTCTCCTGGGATGGGTTATCGGCTGTGCTCAGGCCGAGAGGTGCGGGGTTTGGACGTGGGTGGTGGTTCCGTCGCGCCACCACGGGACGGCGACCGTGGCTTCCAATGCGCCGTGCAGGCGGATCCGGAGCTCGTCGTGGAGCACCAGCTCACCTTCCTCGGGCAGCGTGAACAGTTGGCGCAGCACGATTCCCAGTGGTTCGGCGGACCATGTGGTGCGGCGGCCCGTGCTGGTTACCTCGGCGGTGATCGACTCGGAGACCAGGGGCAGGTCGAGCAGGGTCGCGAGGGCTGGCGCGGTGGCGATATCGCCCGCTACCAGGCGGTCCGGGGATAGGGCGAGGCCGAACCAGGGCTGGTCGAGTACCCAGACATCGTCGGGGTCTACAACCGCCGAGGACAGGGCGCGTACCCGGTCTGGCAGCTCGAGCTCGGTCAGGTCCAGTTGGTCCGCGGCCACGGCGGCGGCCAGGCGGGCGTGGGTTCGGGAAACCACCTCGGGCGTTGGGGTTTTCGTCGGATCGGCGAGAGCGTCGAGGAGGGCGGCAGCCAGTTCGTGGGTGATGGCATTCGGATTCGCCAGGACCGCGTGCATGACAGCGGAATCCAGGCCGGAAGGTTCGAATGCGGGGAGCAGGTCGGCGAATTCGGTATCCGCGGGATGGCGGAGCAGCCCGAGCGGGATACCGGCTATGCGTGCATGGCTGCGCAGCCACCACGCCGTATAGCCATCGGGATCGGTGAGCAGCCGGTGGGTGCGCGGGACGGCTGCCAACTGCCGCAATGCCGCCGGCCAGCACGACTCGGCGACCAGGTCCAGGTCACGGACGGCGGCCAGCTCCGGCGGGTCCTCGGGCAGGCCCGTCCACCAGCGCTCCTCGTCGTCCAGGTGATGGTCCGGACCGGTGGGATCGGATTCGACGACAATGCTGAAATCCCATCCCACGCCGACCGCTCGTAGCGCATCGGCGCCATAGCGGTCCACCAGGTCCGCCGCGACGGTGCCGAACGGTGAGTCGGCCACCAGCAGTGCACGCAATGGGGCATCGGGGAGCAGCAATTCGTCGGCGGGCAGCAATTCCCCAGTGCTGTCCGGTAATTCGAGCAGGCCGAGCCAGGACGGCAGCGCCGATGGATCGGCATGCGCGGCCAACCGCAGTACCGCATCGACGGTGTCCGGATCGTCCGGCTGATCTTCCAACTCGGCGCGCAACCCGGGATCGGTCAACAGATCCTCGGCGGTGGCCGAACGTGCGCCGAGCCGCGCGAGCAGCGGATGGACCGCCTCCGGATGCACCAGCCGGGCCCAGTGCACTGGTATCGCGACCTCGAGTTGGTCGTCCAAAACGACTGTGCGCGGACCGGTTACCAGCCGACCGTCGGCCAGCGGCACCGCGAGCGCACCCAGTTCCTCGGCCGCCAATGGATCGACAACATACGGCTCCAATGCCACATACAACGACTGCCACCACGTCGGCGTCCGCTCCAGGCCGCCCGAAAGCTCCGCCAGTCGAGCCAATCCGATCCGGTGCACGTCCAGCACACCCAGCGCCTCGGTATGCGCTCGTCCCGACAGTTCGGGAATCACCAACGGCCCGACCACATCGTCGAGCAATTCGGCCAATTCCCCACTCAGACCCGTGAATACGCTCGCGCGCGTCGGGACCGCAGTCGTTGCTGGAGACGCGATTGCGGGCGTCCCCGCCGCCGGCACCTCGAACCCGGCATCGAGCGGAGCGGCGAGCTTGCCGACTCTGCTCCCGTCGACCGCAATGGGCTCACCAGGCTCCGTTGCGCCCACGTGCCTCGGCACCGCGGTCACTCCTGGGCCATCAGGCGATTCCGCGACAGCGGGAGTAGCCGCAGCCAAGTCCTCGGAGTCAACATTGAGCGGTCCGGTGTCCTTGCCGACGCCGATCCCACCGATCGCAATGCGCTCACCAGGCTCTGGGACGCCCGCGTGCATCGGCACCGCAGTCGTTCCCGGGCCATCAAGCGATTCCGCGGCACCGGGAGTAGCCGCAGCCAAGTCCTCGGACTCAGCATCGAGCGGGCCAGTGGCCTTACCGACGCCGATCGCAGTGCGCTCATGAGGCGTAATGCCCTGCGCCGCTGCGAGGTCCGTGGGCAATGAGGTGCGTGGACCGGCGACGGCGGCAGGGGGTGAGTCATCCGGAAATGCCCAGCCTTCCGATTCCGCCGCATCGGAGCCCGAGAGGGGCTCGTCGACGGAGTTCGGGCGGGCGGTTACGACCGGGAGCCAGGAGTGGGTCTGGAGTTCGCGGACCAGGGCCTCGCGCAGCAGGCCATCGACCTCGCTGCGGGCGAATCCCGGGACGGGGACCAGGACGAGGCGATCGCGGGGCGGGAGCGCGCGGGCGAAATCGGCATAGCCCCCGGCCAATTCGGCGATGTGGGCACCGGGCAGCAGCCGTCGGCGGTCCGGCTGCATGGGGATATCGGCGATCAGGAGGGCCGGTAGCGACAGCTCCTCATCGGATCGGGTGGGTGCGCGCAACACATCGGGCGCGGCGGGCACCGGCCTGCCAGCGCGCACCGGGAGCAGCCAGCGCGCCCTGGCCGTACGGAACTCCCACCAAGTCCGCCGTTCCGCTCCGGGCTCGTCGATGCGCACCGCCCGGATCCCGGCCGCCGGATGACTGCCGGGCTGGTGCGGATTGTGCAGATCGGTGACGGTGCTGGTCAGTTCGTCATCGCCGATTCGGATGTGCTGCAGGGCGGGGAGTTCCAGCAGGAGGTCGGCGGCTTCGGCGCGCATGGCGGCAAGGAGGTTTTGCGGATCGACATCCGGGCGCAGGGTGAGCACGATCTCGGTATCCGCGCCCTGCGCTGGGGCGGCTTCGATCGGCCAGGCCAGGCGCAGGACGGGTGGGGTGAAGGTGTCGGCCGGATCCGGGATGGTGATCGCGTTGTCGCGCAGGGCCTTCCAGGTGAGGTCGCGGGAGAAGTGGAGGGATCCGGTGGTCGATCGCACCTCGATCTCATCGCTTACCGTGCGCACCGCGGTGAACCCGACGCCGAATCGGCCCACGCTCGTCGCGGGATCGGCCTTGCCGGAGGCGCGCAACGCCGTAAGCGCGTGTACACCGGAAATATCGAGCGGCGCACCGGTATTCGAGATGTGCACGACATCACCGACCAGACGCACAACCAGCCGTCCAGGCACCCCGGCCTTGGCCGCCGCATCCGCGGCATTCTGCGCCAGCTCCGTCAGCAGCCGATCCCGATAACCCGCCCGCACGAGATCCGCCTCGGTCGCGGCATCTTCCCGCAACCGAGTCGGCGAATCCCGCCACGCCGCGAGCACTCCCGCGCGCAGCCCCGCCGTACCGAACGGATCGAACGCCCCGCCGCTCACCCCTGCAGCGCTGACCCGAACCCCGGCCACCCCGCATCCCCCGAGCCGCCACCATCAGCCCCCGCGGCCGTATCAGCGACACCGTCGTCCGCAGCGTCGCCAACCGCCTCCGCACCCGATTCCGACTGCGAGACAACGCCCTCAGCATCGCCGAGATCCGATCCGGGCTGCGACGCCGCAGCATCGGTGGCCGACTCGACCACATCCGGACCGCTCGCGCCAGCATCTGAGCCAGACTCCGACACGAACGCTTCGGCACTGTGCTCAGGAGCAGCATCACCTGCCGCGCCGATCGTCGCTGTGGGCTCGCCGGCGGCAACAGTCACGGCGGTCACATCGTTCGGCCCGACCTCGCCACCTGCGGGAGAACTCGGTTCGACACCGATGGTCGGCGCTGTCGAAGAATCGTCGACCGCAGACGGACCGGATACCGCGTCGGCGACCGGCGCATTGCTCGCGTCGGATACGACGGGCTCAACCACCGCAATCGGCTCGGCGACGACATCGTTGCGCGAGGCAGCCGGGGCGATCGCAGTGTTCGACTCCGGTGCACCACCGGCACCCGCATGAGGTGTGGGCGCAACGCCAGAGATGGTGTCCGCCTCTGGCGCAACAACATTCGACTCAGCCGAAGTGTCCGCCACAACATCACCTGGCAGAGCTGCGCCACCGGACTCGACCGGCGTACCCGACTCGGCCGCATCACCGGCCGCCGCCGTAGTGCTCGGTTCGACCGAGGCAGCCTCGACCACCACGGGACCCGACGCCTGATCATCCGGCTCGACAGCGGTCGGCTCCGCTACGGGAGCGGGGGCCGGATCTGTGACAGCCTCGGGGCTGGTTGCGGTCGGTGCAGAATGCTCGACTGCCGTATTCGACTCGGCCGCAACCTCACCCGACGCGGTGTCGACACCGGGCTCGACCCCGATGCTCGACTCGGCAATAACATCGGCCGATGCAGAGGGCACACCGGGCTCGATCGTGGTTGACACGGTCTGATCCGAGGCAGCCTCGACAATAGGCTCGCTGGCCTCGACCACCTGCTGGTCATCTGGCTGCGTGAAGCTCTGCTCAACCGCCGTATTCGACTCCACCGCAGCATCACCCGCTGCGGTGTCGACACCTGGGGTGAGCGCACTGCGTGACTCAGCGGCGACATCGCCGGATGGGGCTTCGACGTCGCGGTCGAGCACGTTGAGCGACTGAGCCGCAGCATCACCCGACGCGACCTCGTCACCGGGCTCGCCCGCAACAACCGACTCCGCAACATCACCCGACGGGGCATCGGCATCGCGGTCGTCCGCGACGACCGACTCGGCGACGACATCACCCGAACCAGGCACGGTGCCGGGCTCGGCCGAAGTCGACTCGGTCAGGTCCGTGGCAGTTTCGGTACTGGACTCGCTCGCCGCGACGGCGCCTTCTCCATTCGGCACCTCGACGCTCTGCTCGACAGTCGCAGCCGAATCGGCCACAGCGTCGCTCGCTGCGGTCTCCGCGTCCTCGGCCGCAACGGCAGGACCGGTGGCGAGCGCCGACGCATCAGCCGAAGCCGCACCACTGTCCGGCTTGCGCAGCGCCTCCGCGGGGATGACATCGAAGGCGTCGTCGTCGTAGGCCTCGTACAGCGGAGATCCGCCGCCGGTCGGGACTTCTACGTCGGAGTGGGCGCCGCAGCCGTATTCGACGTGGACCACGCGGCCGTCCGCGCCCATGGCATTGCCGCAGACGCCGAAGGCGGCGCGCAACGAACCCGCCAGCGGGAGGTAGAAGCCGCAGCGGCCGCAGGTGGATGGGGCGGCCTTGGCCATATCGGTTTCGGGGCCGAATTCGGCGTACCAGCGTTCGGCGGCTGCTTCGCGACCCTCGCGGCTGAGCACCTTGGTGCGGCCGAGGCCGATCTCCATGGCGACCTCGTCGACGGCCGGATCGCCGCTGGTGACATAGCCGGGCACCAGGCGCGGATCGTCGACGGACGGGGCGAGCAGATCACCGGGCGCCAGATCGCCGGGGCGAATCCGCTGCTCCCACGGAATGAAGTCGGGTGCGACCAGCGCGTCCGGGCCGGGCAGCAGAGCCGACTCGCTCACCGTCGCGTAGGTCGCGTCGGGCGGGGCCGCCACCACGACGGCCCACTGCCAGCCGCGATAGCCGGACAGGGTGGCCTCGAATCGGTGGGTCGCGGCGGTCTCGTCCTCCGCGGTGACGCCGAGATGCGCGCCGACGCCGGTGGGTTCCAGCTCCAAGAGCGCACGGCGGGCCACGTCGACGGCATCGGCAAGGATCGGCCGCACGCCGGACTGCGAAACAGATACTGCGCTCACGGCCTACATTTTGCCGTATGGAGCGCAATCGGCGTTCGTTGGCCGTCATTGTCCTGATCAGCCTGCTCGGATTAACCGGGTGCCGCGGGTCCGGCGACGATCCGCCGCGACTACGCATCGAGGTGGTCGACACCCGCCCGCACGATCCGAGGGCGTTTACCGAGGGGCTGGAGGTCGACGGCACCGTGCTCTACGAAAGCACCGGCATGCCGGGCGCGTCGCGCGTGCGCGCCACCGATCTGACCACCGGCGACGAACTGACCGGCGTCGAACTGCCCGCACCCTACTTCGGCGAAGGGGTCAGCAAAGCGGGTGACATCTTGTGGCAGCTCACCTGGCAGGACCGGGTGGCGATCGCCCGCGATCCGGTGACCTTGGCCGAACGATCCCGAGTGTCCTACGAGGGTGAGGGCTGGGGTCTGTGCACCCGCGCGGGCAGGCTGGTGATGAGCAACGGGTCCGACACCCTTACCTTCCGCGACCCGCTCACCTTCGCCCCCACCGGCACCGTCACACTCACGACCCACAACAACGTGCACCTGAACGAACTCGATTGCGCCGCCGACGGTTCGATCTACGCCAACTCCTACCCCACCGACGAGATCCTGCGCATCGATCCGGAAACCGGCGCGGTCCTCGCCGTCATCGATGCCAGCGGCCTGCTCCCGGCGACTGTCCGGGCGGGCACCGATGTGCTCAACGGCATCGCCCAACTCCCTGGTACCGACCATTTCCTGATCACCGGCAAATACTGGCCGACGATATTCGAGGTCAGATTCGTACCGGAGTGAGCTCGCTGCGCTCGCTCGTGCCGGAGGCGAGCGTCAGCGAGGCGCAGGCATGAGCGGGCCAGGTCACCTTTCCGGACGGCTTGGAGCCGCAATTGAACCCAAGTCGCCGATGTACGACAGAATTGAGGACGTGACTACTCCCCGCGATCCCTCCGGTTCCGACCGTGGTCCGTGGGATGGCGAGGAGTCCCCACCGATCCAGCGTCACCCCGGCTACGACCGCTACCCGCCACCCCATACGCCGCCCCGTCGGTCTTCACTACCGCCGCTGCCGCCGGAGCCACAGAGCCGCGAACCCCAACGCAACGAACCACGGCGCAACGAACCACCCGCCACCAAGCCACTACCCGGCGGATCCGCGAAACCATCGGCCCCGCAACCGGAGCCCGAAACCGCATCCGGCAATGCCGAGCCCCAGCGCACCCCACGCAAGCTGACCGTCACCCGCGTCGCCGCGATGCGCGGCCGCGAACTCACCTCCCGCGGCGTCGCCACCTTCCAGCGCGCCGCCAAGGCCGACGGTGCCGATAAATCCGGCCTCACCGCACTCACCTACGCCACCATGGCGAATTTCGCGCTCGACGCCGCGATCGCGGTGGCCCTGGCCAATACGCTGTTCTTCGCCAGCGCCACCGCGGAGAGCAAGACGAAGGTCGCGCTGTACCTGTTGATCACCATCGCCCCGTTCGCGGTGATCGCCCCGCTCATCGGCCCGATGCTCGACCGCCTACAGCGCGGCCGCAGACTCGCGCTGGCCACCTCCTTCGGCCTGCGCGCGGTGGTTGCAGTGGTGCTGATCATGGCCTTCGACAGCTGGGCGCTGTACCCGCTCGCCCTGTGCATGATGATCGGCAGTAAATCGTTCTCGGTGCTCAAGAGCGCGGTGACGCCCCGCGTGCTGCCACCCGAAATCGACTTGGTGCGCACCAATTCTCGGCTCACTGTCTTCGGTCTGGTCGGTGGCACCATCGGCGCGGGCGCGGTCGCCGCACTGGCCGCCGCCATTGCGGGTTCCAATGGCGCACTGGTCTTCGCCACCGTGATCGCGATCGCGGGCACCTGGCTGAGCCTGCGCATCCCGCGCTGGGTCGAGGTCACCGAGGGCGAGGTCCCGGCGACCCTGAGCTATCACGCCAATACCGAAGTGCTCGATCCGACGACCGAAGCCACGGTTCCGCCGCGCAAGCGCAGGCAGCCACTCGGCCGCGCGGTCGTCACCGGACTGTGGGGCAATAGCGCCATCCGCATACTGACCGGCTTCCTCACGTTCTATGTGGCCTTCGTCGCCAAGTCCACCGAACACGGCGGCTGGCAGCAGGCGGCCATGCTCGGTGTGGTCGGCGTCGCCGCGGCCGTCGGCAATTTCGTCGGCAACGCAACCGGCGCCCGGATCAAACTGGGCAAACCGTCACTGATCGTGCTCGGCTGCACCGCGGCCTGCTGTGCGGTGGCCCTGCTCGCGGTCTTCCTGAACAACCTGCTCGGCGCCGCATTGGCGACCCTGGTCGCGGCGGGGGCGAGCGCGCTGGCGAAGGTATCGCTGGATGCCTCCATCCAGGACGATCTGCCGCCCGAATCGATCGCCTCCGGCTTCGGCCGTTCCGAAACCGTATTGCAGCTCAGCTGGGTCATCGGCGGTGCGGCGGGCGTGCTGCTGCCGACCACCTACTGGCAGGGTTTCGCGTTCATCTCCGCGCTCCTGCTGTTCGGCCTGCTACAGACCTTCATAAGCGACCGCGGCCACTCCCTGCTGCCCGGTCTCGGCGGCCACCGCCCCGAACACGCGGAGCAGGAAGTCGCGACGCCCCGACACGCCGACGCCGACCGAGCCGCGCAACGCGGCAGAGAACGCGGTGGCGACACTAAGCACATGCAACGAGGCACAGGAGACCCGATCTGGTGAACAAGCCAAGTACCCGCACCGTCGTCGCGCTGGCCGTGGCGGCCCTATTGGTGTTCACTGTCGCATTCGTCGGCGTGCTGACGGTGCTCGTCCGCAGAGCCGAGCACCCCGATCCGACCGTCACCGCATATGCCCACGGCAGGACCGTCACGGTGGAGCCGTTCCTGTACTGCACGGTGAAGCTGGAGGAATGCAAGTACGGCGAGACCACCGTACTCGATGTCCCCGCCGGATATCCGCTGCAGCTGTCGCTGCCGAAGAAGATCGCCGATGCGCCCTGGCTGGCCCAGCTGGTCTACACCCTGCCCACCGGTGAAAAGGTGGATCGGGTGGTGAGCCGCAACGACTTTCCCGAGGGCGCGCTCGCCGTCACCATCGACTCGAAGCCGGAGCCCGAACTTCGGCTCGTCGGTGTCGAATTGCAGCTGCCGATCCTCGCGCGCGATGAGACCGGCCGGGAGTTCTACGTTCCACACGCGGCCTGGTCGATCAGCACGGCACCATAGCGTCTGCTTGCAGGTCGGTCAGCAGCGACCGCCTGCAGGTCGCTGGAAAAGGTCAGCAGCGACTGCTCGAAAGCCCGCAGAAACGCTTCGCGCGCTGCCCGTGTCCGGGCAGCGCGCGAAATTCGTTATCCGCGAACGTCAGTGATCGAGTTCGCGCGCGACCGCCCGCACCACTTCCGAAATGCGCTGTGCGGTCTTGCGATCCGGATACTTGCCCTTGCGCAGATCCGGCTGCACCTTGGCCTCCAGCAGGGTGATCATGTCCTCGACCATCCCGTGCAGTTCGTCCGGCGTGTGCTTGCGCGCTGCCGGTTCCTTGTGCGCGCTGCGATCGCGGTCCTGGCCCTGCCGGACCGAGGGCGGCGATTCGAGCACCTTGAGGCTCAGCGCCTGCGGCCCACGGCGGCCCGCGGCCATCCCGAATTCGACGCGCTGACCGGGCTTGAGGCCTTCCACTCCATCCGGCAGCGCGGACGAACGGACGTAGACGTCCTCACCCTCGTCCTGGGAAAGGAAGCCGAAGCCCTTTTCGACGTCGTACCACTTCACCCTGCCGGTCGGCACTGCGCTCACCCGTTCATCATCGAAACTCGGGCCCCATCGGCCCGAGCACATCCGTCTGCCCGGGATCCGTCCGATGAAACGCGAACGGATCCTGTCAGTTTGCGAAAAGAACGCGCCCCACAGCTATGCAGGACGCGATAGACACTGAGTCTACCCCGGTGCGAATAACGCAAGCACATCAGTTTTACGGTCGAGCAGTGACGAACCCTTCCGCGCCACCGCCCCCGAGCCGCTCACCACGCCGTGCAAGCGATTGGTTGCTGTATGTGGCGCTCGGCCTGTTCGCGATCGGATTGCTTGCGATCGTCGCCATATTTCTGACGCCGATTTTCAGCGATTCGGACCCGGCCCTGTGGCTGTATCTGACCGCCATGCTGGCGCCGCTCGGTTTCCTGTGCGCGGTCGGCTTCGCGCTGTGGTCCGGCCGACGGTCGCGGTGAACCGGTTACCCCTGCTAATCGTTACCGAATCATCGATGTGATCCTCGTCACATAACAGACCGGTCACGGAGCCGTAGCCGCCCGTCACCGGCCGGGCCGCACCGTCTCTCAACTGCACGGAAGCATCACCGCCGCAACCGATACCGGTCCGAGACCGACACGGACCCGCCGGTTACCAAATAGTGATTTTTCGCGCGGATCGTCGTACGGTCTTACCCAGCCGGGACAACCGGCAACCACCGGCCCGCCGCATCGAACCTCGCCCCGCGGGTACCGGACCCCAACGGAAGCAGGGGTGAGGGCGGGACGGACGACCTCTCAGTCCGGACCACTTGCAGATGCGTACGAGAGGCAGACGAACCCGCAATGAGTGGACGCCATCGCAAGCCAACCTCCACCGGGCGCACCGTAGCCAAGGTCGCCGTCACCGGCGCGATCATCGGCACCGCAGGTGTTGCATTCGCTGGAAATGCCAGCGCGGCACCCGATCAGGACTGGGATCGACTCGCACAGTGCGAGGCCGGAGGCAACTGGGGCATCAACACCGGCAACGGTTTCCAAGGTGGACTGCAGTTCTCCCCGAGCACCTGGAGTGCACACGGCGGCGGCGAATACGCCGCGACGGCCAACCAGGCCAGCCGCGAACAGCAGATCGCGGTCGCCGAGAAGGTCCTCGCCAGCCAGGGCTGGGGCGCTTGGCCCGGCTGCTCGGCCTCGCTCGGCCTGAGCAGCGCATCCACCCCGCGCACCGCCCCCTCTTCCCCCGAGACCCCGCGCTGGAACCCGGCCCCGGCCGCCCCGCAGCAGGCCGTCGCCGACCCGAGCCAGCAGGTCTTCGATGCGATCGACCGCGCCGTCGCCGTCGTGCAGGGACAGGGCGTCGAGATCCCGAAGGAAGCCCTCGATTTCTTCAACGCCACCAAGGGCACTCAGCTCGACCCGGCGGTCGTGAGCTTCTACGAGGCGAACAAGGGCCTGCTGCCCTCCTGAGTCGCCACCGAGCAGACCGTACGACGAAGGTCCCCGCATCAATGGTGATGC
>NZ_JBEXUI010000007.1:0-111727 GCF_040614395.1 Nocardia sp. NPDC005998
GGATGTGGTCATCGATTCTGATGCGGTCAATGGTGAGCCGCGAGAGTTGTTCGGCACAGGTGTGTCCGACCCGCGCGGGGCTTCGGGTCATTGCAGCGGGGGCAGCCAGGAGACCGCGTTGTGAGCAAAGCTCTGCTTGACCGGCACCATATCGGCGTGATCGTCCAACGCCATTATCGTGACCCCGACCAGGCCGGCCTCGTCGCCTTTGGACGCCATGGTCGATCCGCAGGCAGGGCAGAACCCGCGGCAGATCTGCGGGAACGTCTCGAACCAAGTCGGCTCCCCTCCTGGACCGGTCCACTCGAATCCTTCTTCAGGGAAAGACACCCATGACATCACCGGCGCACCTGAAAGCCGCTGGCAATGCTCACACGAGCACAAATGCGGGAAATCGGGGTCACCGGTCGCGGAAAACCGGATATTGCCGCAGAGACAGCCGCCGTTCACATCGCTCCTTGTTGTTAGGCACCATGCGTCGTTCATCCGAGGCCCACACGTGTTCTGTCCACGGCGTCGAGGCTCGGCGCCGAAAGCCCTTCGCCGTCAACGGCACCGAGCAGGCACCGCCACCCTGTCATACGGTCGACGGCGAGTCGGCTTGCATGGTGCAGAGAAGCTGGAGTATCTGCAACGCTTCGATGGCGCGGCATGGACTCAGCGGTGGGCGGCGGCTGGATGCCGGACGACGCGGCTGAGCGGCTGGAACCGAACTCAGCAATTTTGGAGAAGTGGTCGCGCCTCGTGCGTCGATAGCGTCGGAGTCCTTCGGCACTACGCCAACTTCACTATCGAAAGGAAACCCTGTGCAGATCGCCATCGTGTCGGTCCCTGTCCGCGACCAGAGCAAGGCGAAAGCCTTCTACGTCGACAAGCTCGGCTTCACCGTGGTGTCGGACGACCCCATGGGGCCGGACTCCCGATGGGTCATGCTCGCCCCGCCCGGTGGCGGTGCGACGATCACCCTGGTCACCTGGTTCCCGACTATGCCGCCCGGTTCCGTGAAAGGGCTCGTCTATACCGTTGCCGATCTCGACCGGATCCGTAAGGAACTGGTCGAGAAAGGCGTCGCTGTCGGTGAGGTCGAGGACACGCCTTGGGGCGTGCGGCTGGCCCAACTCGACGATGTCGACGGTAACGGCATCGTTCTGCAGGATGGTACCCCCGAATCGGCATGACGCCCGCCCGTCACGGCGCAGACAGTCTCGTCGCTGCGGCTCGAACTGCGAGCGAACGAAGCATGCTGAGCGACCAGGTAACTCGCTCTCGTGGAAACAAACTCATGTCAGAGGGCATCTGAGAACTCAGGTGTGCTGATCGGTGGTCCGGGCGAGTCGTGTCACTGCGGATGGCGGTGGACGACTCGGATCAATCATGGCAGTTGCGGCCAAGCCGGAAAGGTTCGGCATGTCATCGACTATCGAGACACCCTCGGGTGCGCGGCTCCCGCCCGACCATTCACCGCAGTGCACCATAACATCGCCGTGCGGCCAACCGAGCCTGGCTACGTAGACACCGTCTCAAATCAACGATCCGGGTCATGGCGGACCAGACCGACAACCGAAAGGTGAAAGGGGCGCGCGAGACCTACCCAAGTGATTCAGATCGTTGATGTTCACGGACATACAATGTCGAGCGAGGGCCCACTGATCAGCTGGCGCGTAGTTCCCTAACGACGGCGATGACTTCGTCGAGTAAGTGGATAGGACAACCCCAATAGTCATAAATGCCACCACGTGCGCGGTTACTCCCGCAGATGACGAATACTCCGGTCCCTAGTCTCACCTTTAGTTGGCTGGCCAGCCAACCGACGAAGCCGCTGTTGTCGAGTTCGGCAGGGAAGTGAAAGGAGAAAACTCCGAAATGTTCGACGTGTTCATGTGCTTGCGTGAGTGGGACCAGACGGCTCCAGCTCTGGTCGTCTCGGACCACGGCCAGTGTGTCGCTGGTGAGCACAGGTGGCTGGTCGGTGGGGGACTCTTCGAAGCACCACACGCCCTCGTGCACAAGAATGTCGGCTCGGGCGATCACACGGCTGAGACGTTCTTCGGTCTGTTCTGGCGTTTCCGCACTGATGCTTACCATTGGTGATATCTCCTCTGCGGTCTGCGCTGGGCATAAGGCCTGATCGCCGTATTGTCGGGTGCAGCAGCACAACCCGGCGTAGCCGTCCTCCTGGCAACACTGTTGCTTGATCGTTGATTTCTCGTAGTGCGCCGCCGATGACTGTGGTCTGTCAGCTGTCTGTCGCTGAGTTTGCCGATGTTGGAGCCGTCGGCTGTGCCGATGACGCTGAAATGATGATGGCTCCGCTCGGTGATGTCGCTACGATTTCTGTCAACCTTCTCGGTGCGCAATAGGTGCGGGCAGCGCGGCGCCACGCAACCAAATGGAAGTTAGCCGTCGGGAACCCACCCCGGCAAGCCGAAACGAACAAGACGCATGATTTGAGGAACGCCACTCATCGACCTGCCGCACCGCCAGCGGGCTGGTCGTTGGAACGCCACCGTTCGGATCGATTCCGCGGCCGGGCAGTACACTAATTCCGTCACGGCGTGCGTAGGAGACGCAGAGCAGTTTGACGCAGAGCCGGTGTGAGGCTCGTCAGGCCCGACACGCCACCGGTAGTGATGATGTGCCGGATGCACGACTCGTTGATACCGGCCAACAGGGCGATCATCGCCGTGTCGTCGATCGCCGCGATTGGCATTCCACGCTCGCGGGCGACGTCGAAGATTTGCCGGAACATCACCGCGTAAGCGTCGAACGCTGCCACCCGCCGCTGCCGAATCGCGGGAGAGGCACCCAGATTGTGGATCAGCAGTAACTCGGTCAGTTCCGACGCCTGCTCGAGCAGCAACAGATAGCGGCCCAGCAGGCCGCTCAACAACTGGTCCAGGTCATCGATCTGGTTCGGGTCGACCGACGCGGTGAGGCTGCCGATGACGACCGAGACACTGTCGAACGCTGCCAGGAAGCAATCCTCCAGCCCGCCGGGGAAGATCTCGTAGAAGGACTTCTTCGAGACGTTCACCTCTTGGCACACTTTGTTCACGGAGGTGCCCGCGTACCCCTCACGGGAAACGACACACGCGATACCCGCGATCAGACGCCACCTCTGATGATCCTGCACTTCCTCGGTTGTGAGGCCGGCAGGCCCGTGTGGCAGGCGTATCTGGGCAAGGGGAACGCCCTGTCGCAGGTACGTGATCAACTGCGCGATGCGGTCGGCGGGGTTTGCGGGGGTTGCCATCAACGCCTTGCCAGCCTCCTTCGATAGTCCTACTATGCCAGACATAAACCACTCCGTTTAGGACTTTCTCGGTCCGAGATCACAGTAGATGGGGACACCCCAATGGACCTTCTGCAATCCGCCGTCGACGGCGTGAGGATCGCCTACACCCGCAAGGGCAGCGGCCCGCCCGTGGTCCTGCTGCACAACGCGGGGGCGACTCATCGCATCTGGCTCGCGCAGATAGAGGCGCTCGCCGCCGCCGGGTACACGGTCTACGCGCTGGACCTGCCCGGCTACGGCGAATCCGAAAAGCCGCACGGCATCGAGCACTACACGCTGGCCCGCTATACCCGCACGGTGCACGCGTTCCTGAAACACCACCAACTGTCCGAGCCCGCGCTGGTCGGCAACTGCCTGGGCGCGGCCGTGGCGCTGAGCCTGGCGCGGGTAACTGCCGTCGCCGCGGTAGTCGCGATCAACCCATTGACCAGGCTCACCGCGCGAGATGGCACGTACGGGCCGCTGGCGCGGGTGATCGGTGCGACTCCGGCGCGTGTGCTGGACACCGCCAGCCGGTGGCACACGCCGGGCTGGCTGCCGCACGCGATAGCCCGCTCTGCGTGGTTCGGCGACAACACCGCCGCACGTACTCCACGCTCGACCGATTCCGTCGCCGCCTTCCCGGCCTGGGCATTGACCGGAATGGTGCACGATCTACCGAATTTCGCCGCATTGGAAACCTGGCAGCCCACCCCGGGGCTGCGGCCACCGCTGTGCACGATCTGGGGCAGTCGCAACCGGGTGCTGTCAGCGACTACAGGGGGGCGGCTGACAGCTGCCTGGCAACCCGAACGTGAGGAGCGCCTGCCCGATTGCGGGCACGTGCCGATGCTCGAACAGCCCGACCAGGTCTCCGCGATCCTGGTGGAGTTCCTCCACGAGCACTTCCCGACCGTCGTGCCGCAGGGGCAGCGATGAGCGCCAAGAGCGCCGTGACCGCGGCGCTGGTGACCCTGGCCTGCACCGCACTGGTCGCGGGCGGCGCACGAGCCGACAACGGCTCGCCCGGCGACTTCTACACCCCGCCCGCCAACATCGCAGCCGATCCCGGAACCATCCTCCGCACAGAGGATTTCGTCCCCGCCGTGGATCCGCTCGGCCTCGCCGCAGCGGCGACGGCCCGGCGGCTGATGTACGTCTCCCGCGACGACACCGACCGCCCGACGGCGGTGACCGGCGCCGTGTACGTTCCGCGCACACCGTGGCCAGGCCCAGGCCCCCGCCCGCTGGTCAGCCTCGCGGCCGCAGCGCACGGCATCGGCCCGCAGTGTGTGCAGTCGATGGCCTTCGACCACCCGATCGCCGTGTCCCTGACCCCCTCGCCGGATGTGTCGGTCGGATTCGAGGTCGAGTCCACAAAGATGCTGCTGGACAAGGGATATGCGGTCGCGGTCACCGACTATCAGCGCGCCGGAGGGGTGCAGGCCTACCTGGACCGGGTAGCCGGCGGCCGCGCGGTCCTCGACATCGCCCGGGCGGTGCAACGCATTCCCGGCATCGAGGTCGGGCCGATCGCTGTGTGGGGCTACAGCCAAGGCGGCGGGGCCTCCGCGGCCGCGGCCGAGATCCAGCCGACCTACGCGCCGGAACTGCCGCTGCGCGCCGCCTACGCCGGTGCCGCCGCCGCCAACCCGCTCGTGTTCCTGCGCCGCGACGGGGCAAGTGCCGGGTTCGCGGCCTGGGCGGCAGCTGCGGCATCGGCATTGGATCCGCAGGTGCGCCAGGCCATCGACGATGTGGTCAATCCCGAAGGCGCAGCTGTGATCCGGCAGGTCGGAGTCGAGTGCTTCGGCGGCTTGGTGGCCGCGCGCGAGTCGCACAATCTGACCAAGTCCGGTCGCCCGCTGCTGGACGAGATGGTCGCGAATCCGGTCATTAAGGCATGGCTCGATCGCCAGCAGCTCGGCACCGTCGCGCCCCAGGTGCCGATAGAAGTCCACGGCGGTCGCAACGACGATGCGGTGCCTTACCAGACTATGGTCGGGCTCGCCGAGCAGTGGAGGGCGCTGGGCGCCGACGTCACCATGCTGACCGACGATGCGCCACCGATACTGCCGGGCACCGCGGTCAATCACTCTCTGACGCATCTGACCGACTTCCGGCCGCTGCAGTGGCTGGCTACCCAGCTTGGGCGGTGACTGTGACCAGGGATCCGGCCCCGATGAGCAAGCAAATCCAGGCCCGCCCACGATCAATCCACCGCCAGACGGCGGCGGACCCGATTGGCAGGATCACGCGGTCCTGCAGCGTCGGCCGCCGCTCGAGCCTGGCGTGCGGACGAGAACCGCTTTGCAGCACCGGCCACCAACTCGAGCAACAGCCGATGGATTCGGTTGAGCGTTTCGGTGCGGGCCCGTCCGAGTTCGTTGCAGCGATCGACCAGCAGCCCCAGCGCGATCAGGACCGGAACGGTCTGCACACGGCGCAGACTCGGCGACCGCCGCGCGGCCGAGTGCGCATCGACCAGGTTGGTCTTGCGTTCGTTGCCGGTGGCCACGACCGGCACCTTCGTCAAGAGTTTCGCTGGGCAGGGCCTGACCCCGTATGCGATGGTCCGCTGGCACGCCGCGTGCCGTCCGGAGATTTCATCAACGGGCCGCTCTCGGGGTGCGGAGGCCGGTCGTGAGACCGCCGCGTCGTATCCTGCACCTACATATGGAGTCCGGCCCTCTGACGCTGGATTTTCAGGGCAACGGCGAGCAAATCGACCACATAGCCGCCGAATTGGCGGCCAATCCCGAGGTGACCGTCACCGTGGACGACAACCTCGACCCGACCTTCTCTTCCCTGCCGTGCTCCGAACTGTGGGACTGATCGCGCACCGAAGCCCGACAGACCCGCGGCAGCACCGATCGACGAAGTGCGTCGAAGTCAGATGAAAGCGCGGAGCCACATCATCGGTGGCTGCGTCCGCAGAGCCTTACCTCGACCACTGGTGACCGTCATCATTACGCGGAGCTTTGCTCAGGCGCCAGGTCATCGTGGATGCGCTCGACGTGACGCCGCGGGCGCAGCGGGGCGGTGGTCGTGATCCGCAGGGACACAGCACGACTCGTTTCAGCGGCAGGGCTCCTCGGAGGTTTCGACGCGTCTGCGGGATGCAATAACTGAGAGCGGTGGGCGACATAACCAATGACAACGTATGGCTGCGGTTGGTTGCCTCGACGTCGCGGGACGACCGGGCCCGACTTCCCTACCGTTCCTGTCGGCCGGGGTTCCACTCTCGACCTGGTCCGGCATGGATTCATACTGCTCACGGAACCGACCTCCCCGTCCTCCCGGCACACCGCCAGGAATGGCAGCACGTGTCGCGGGAATGACGGACATCGCTTCGCTTACAGCGAAATTGACCTCAATATTGGTTGATATTACCGGCTGTGTGGTCAGCACCGAAAACGAAGGAAATATGGATACTCGACCGAAGTTGAACGACCCGACCGCTGACGCGACTACACAGGCCGTGGCTGCCGGCCTCGCCGACGAATTGCAGAAGGCCCTCGAAACCACCGATGCCGACCGCTACGACAACTCGTTCGCCGCGGACGTGTTGTGGGGTACGCCCTTCGGCGCACTGGTTATCGGCCACAACCAGATCAATGCAATCCACCGCCGAATGATGCAACTGGAGAAGGCCGTCGCATCCGCATCCCGTTTCGAGGTCATCGTTGCGACCAGTCCCGCGCCGGGGGTGATCGTTACCCAGATCCGCAGACAGGCCCTCGATCCGGGCGCCTTTTCCGAGGTCGCACTGTATGTATTGGTTGAGCGCGATGGTAACTGGTGGCTGTCCGCAGCGCAGAACACCCCGATCGACGAATCTAAATCGTTCCTGACACGTATGAACCTGGACGCTGCTTCCTGACCCGAAGTCTTGGGTGATGCCGGCACCCTGGCGGAGGGCGTCGAAGACCAGTGTGTGACCACCAATGATCTGGACGCCCTCATGATCGCACTATAGGTGAAGATCGACGACGGGCTGACCGGCTCCGGTGGACAGGCAGGCCGCTGGTGCTGACCGATTCGGGACTGGTGTGCCTGGCGGTGGCCCAGTCCATGCTCGGGTTCACCTAACGCACTGCCTGCGATACGCGCGCAAGCACCGGGCCGGATCAAATGTGGCGGTCTCGTCCGGTCTCGAGTCGATCGCGAATCGCGCGGGATGTGACCGAATGGCAGTCTCTGTTCATGGGGAAATCAACACTGCTCGCATCCCGTACATCGGAATTCGGTGTCGTGATAGCGCTGATCGCCGGAACTCGCTGGGTGACTCCGACCGTTGCCGCGCATTTCGAATTTCCTTCCCGGCCTGTGACGTGCAAACGAAAATTGTTGTAGCGGAGTCGCTTTCTGCCAATATCCTCCCAGAGTTGGGAGCCTTTCCTCGTTGACGAGCGGTACCGGAATATTCGACACTCGAATTGCTTCAGCAGCGCTGAAGTCTTGTCGGCCGACATGGTACTTCTGACCGAATCGAGGAACAACGCTATGACGACGACCACCTCGCCAATGGCGGCACAAATCGAAACTCCTCCTGCGGAATTCGATCCCACCCACCTCAAGGAGAACCTGCGCTGGGGACACCTGTTTTGGCCGGGTTCAACGCCTCTGACCGAAGAGCAGATCGACGACCGGGTCGACCGGTATCAGAAGTCGTTGCAGCGATACCGCGCGAGCGGAATGCGTGGCAACTACCTCCCCGATGATCTCGAAGTCGACTCGGCCTGGCACGCACACCAATGCGACCCGGTCGGATACGCAGAGTTCTGCACCCGCTATTTCGGCGGTATCCTCGCGCACACGGTGACGCTGTGCGTTGCAGTGATACCGCGCGAGCGGAATGCGTGACAACTACCTCCCCGATGATCTCGAAGTCGACTCGGCCTGGCACGCACACCAATGCGACCCGGTCGGATACGCAGAGTTCTGCACCCGCTATTTCGGCGGCATCCTCGCGCACACGGCGACGCTGTGCGTGTGCAAGCTGGTCGAAGACCAGCCGTATATGCCGGATCCGGTGACAGTCGACACAAGGAAGAGGCCCTGATGGAGACACTGTTGGACCTGATCGCCGTAATGTTCTCCCCGGCACAGCACAGTGTCCCCGCCCAGCCGGTGGTGTGCCCCCACGGCTGATCGGAGCCTGGGCAGTCCAGCCGGGTGCTCCCGGCTGGACTGCGTCTGTCATCGCGAGCGCCGCAGGTCGGTGTAGAGGATCCCTGCGGACCAGATGTACCTTGCGCCACCCCACCGCGCGGCCGAGGCCACATCGGGAAAGAACCCCCGGCCGTTGAGATTGGCGCTCGTATTGCACAGTACCGGGATGCCGCTGACCTCGTTGTATGCTCGCAGGATTTGCGCGGTGGCGCTACCGGACGACTCATCGATCGTCTGTAGCCGCGCTGTCCCGTCCACGTGCAGGATTGCCGGGATACGATGAGTCCATTCACGACGAGTGCGGTGTTCGAACAGCATGTACGGATCCCGGCCGCCCGGTTCGAACACCTCCGCCGCCCGCTCGGTCAGGCACACGGGCGCTACCGGGCGATAGGTTGCACGGTTCTTCGCGGCATTGAGCCGATTCTTGATTTCTGGATCGGTTGCGGGCGCCAGAATACTGCGATTACCGAGCGCACGCGGTCCGATCTCGGCGCGCCCCGACAGCACTACCACGGGCTCGCCCTCGCTGTGCAGAAGTTGCGCCACTTCCCGCTCGTCGCAGGGTTGTCCTGACCAATTGTCCGGCAGATCGCCGATGCGAACCGTGGGCCCGGAGTACACGTCCCACAGCAGCTCCGGACTGCTCCCGGAGCGGAACATCTCACAGCACGCGGTGCCGATAGCCGCGCCGGAGTCGTTGGGAAACGGCGGAATCCAGATTTCGTCGACGATACCGCGCGAACGAAGCAGCGAGTTCCATTTGATGTTCAGCGCGCACCCACCGGTTATCACCAGGTTGGCCGGCAGTGTGGGCTCCTGGCGCACCAACGAGGTGATCGCCTGCGCCAGCCGCTCACCCAGATAGGCCTGAAAAGTTGCGATCAGGTCAGCGTCGGTCAGTCCGGGAAACAGCGTCTCCCGATTCGCCACCGACTTCGCCCCGAGCAGGCGAGCTGCGTCCTGCGATTGGGTCGGTAGCTCCGCAAGAAAGTCGTCGAACACGCCGAAGGCGGACTCCTGTACCGTACCCAGCCCGGCATAGGCCATGGCCTTGCCAGGGACGGCGAGATGCCGGCGCAAGATCTGATCCTCTTGTAACCGTGCGGAATGCGGAACGAATGGCCCGAAGTGGGAACTGAAATAGGTGAAACTGTTGCCCACGATCGGAAGCACGGTCGCCACCGCGCGCACTGTGCGGGCCGCGGGGGCGACATGGTAGAGCCGTGCCACGGTTCCGCCGTCCCAAACCAAGACCAGTGCGTCCTCGTTGCGGGCCGCGAACGGACTGGAGCAGTAACCGCCCATAATGTGGTGGGCGACGTGATGGTAGCTGACGTATCCAACGGACGCCGAGCCGAAATCATGACCGCGGAAACTGAAGCGGGCCAGAGGATCGGTCGTACCGGGCCGATCCTGATACGGCGCGACCTCGAGGGCGACAGGCAGTCCGCGATGTAATGTCGAAATGGTCGATGGTCGGATTGAATCTGTGTCCGGTACAGCGTTATTCGCGAACCATCCATCAACGACGAACTGGTCGATGGCCGCGGGGTCGAGTCCCTGCGATCGCAGTATCTCGGCGACCCGATCGAGATCACCCAGCGTGCTATAGCGAATTCCGTTGTCTAGTTTCTCGATCTCTATGCTGAACAGCAGTCTGTTGCCATCGACGACCGCGACCCCACCGTCGTGCGACACCTTGATTCCACAAATCATCATGCCGGGCAAGCATACTGGCGAAAACAGACCTATCCGTGCTGAGAAGAGGCTGCGTTAATAACGGCGCGAAAAACAATGAATATGCAGGCAACCTCTATCTCAGGCGCTCTGGTCACGGCCGCCTCGCCAGAGCTGTGACCCGGTAATTCGTTGAAATTCCGCCGTTACTACCGCAACTCCGGCTGCGCGGGGGCTCTGCCTCGCCCGATCCCGCCCAGAAGGTGGTGATCGACCTGGCCGTCTATGCGGCTACCCCCGCTCCGCTTTCTGTTGCACCACAACATCAGTCAAGCAACGAACACGAGTGAGGAACCGATATCTTGAACAAATCCGCCCCGCAGATGAGCAAGGCTCGCCACTATCAATTGCTGCGCGCTCACCTGTCCTACCTCAAACTCGGCGACGCCGCCGAAGCCCTTCCACACATCCTCGACGCCGCCAGAGCCGAAAACCTGTCCGTGACAGCCGCGCTGAAACGCCTACTCGAAATCGAGGTCAACGCCACCGAGGCCCGCCATCGGGCTCCTGAGGTTGACTCGCTATCCGGAGAGCGGATTATCTGGTTCCGGATGGAACCCGCTGATGGCCGGCACGGAGGTCGCCTGAAACCTGCCTATCCAACAAAATTTGACAATGCCGCCCGACGGATGCCGAACCTCGGCGAGGCGAAGCAACCCAACAAAGGACCCCGCACTGCATCACCCAAGGATGCTGCGGCCCACGACTTCACCGGAGCGGAGCCAACCAACCGAGCCACGAAATGCCCAGGCACAGGCCCTTGCAGTGCTAGCCGATCGAGAACGTTGCGCCGGGAGCGGCATAGTCGACGGGCCCGCTGAACCGGGCCGCGGCACGTGCTACCGCCTGCTGAGGTGTGAGGAACCGGCCGATGTGCGTGACGATCAACCGGTTCGCCCGGGCGGCGGCGGCCGTGTCGCCGGCGTCCTCGGGCGTATGGTGTACCCGCTCGTCCTCGATGGGGGCCTGTGCGTTCTCGGCCTCACACAACAGCACATCGCACCCTTCAGCCAGTTCGGTCAGGCTCGTACACGGCGCGGTATCTCCGGAATACACCAGCGATCTCCCAGCCGCATCGATGCGCGCGGCGAAGGCTGGCACGCCGTGCGCTACTGCTCGGCTGGTGAGCCGGAGCGGGCCGATACTTGCCCGATGCCCGTCGTGCAACTCGGTCACGTCGAACGCGGATTCGACCGGACTGCGAGCCGACGTGTTGGTGAGGAAGCCGGCCAGCCGGTCGGCGATTCCCTCCGGGCCGTAGAGCGGAATCGGTGCTGTCAGCCGGATGTCTGCATAGAGGGCGCCGTAGTACGCGGTGAGCAAATCTGCGCAGTGATCGGCGTGCAGGTGTGAGATCCAGATCGCATCGAGTTCGTCCAACTGCACGTGGCGCTGGAGCGGGCCGAGCGTCCCGCTCCCTGCATCCACCCAGATACGAGTGGCACCGTGCGACACCAGATAGCCAGAGCAGGGGTTATCCACACTCGGGTACGGCGTCGCGCACCCAAGCACCGTGAGGCGAAAAAGCTCGTCGTTCATCCCTGGATCCTAGAAACCCACGATCCACAAGTCTTGTCAATTTCTCCAGGTCGACAGCGGTGATGCCGAATGAAGGACACTCGTATCGGCACAACCGGCATCCAGCAGATCAGCTGCGTGTGCCAAGCGCACGAGGGGTTGGAAGCCACTGGCGAGCACGCCGAGCCGCATCGGCTGTTGGACGCGGACGGAGTCGTGGTCGAGCCGGTGGTCGTGTTTCTGCGCGAGTTGCTCGCGGCGGGGCGGTCAGCGGCGACGCTGCGCTCATACGGCATGGACTTATTGCGGTGGTGGCGGTTCTTGCACGCGGTGGAGGTCGGCTGGGGCCGCGCGACCCGAACCGAGGCCCGCGATTTCAGTTACTGGATCCAGCTGACGGCGAAACAGCGGCGCGGGGTCGATCGTTCCAGCAGTTCTGGCTGGGTGAATGGTGTTGCGGGAGCACCGAATCCGATCACCGGAAAGCCCGCACTGGTGGACGGGTATGCACCGGCGACGGTGGCGCACTCGGAGACGGTGCTGCGGGGCTTCTACGATTTTCATCGGGATGCGGGCACCGGGCCGATCCTGAATCCGTTCCCGCTCGATCCGTCCCGGCGTTACCGGCGTGCGCACGCGCACCACAATCCGATGGATGGGTGGGCGCGCGAACGGGTAGGCCGTTACCGGCCGAAGGTTCCGCATCGGATTCCCCGCGCGATTCCCGATCACCGGTTCAACGAGCTGTTCGCGGCGTTGGGGTCGAATCGGGACCGGGCGCTGGTGGCGTTCTGGATCTCGACCGGGGTGCGGGCGTCGGAGCTGCTGGGGGTTCGGCACTGCGACATCGACCCGCACCAGCAACTGATCACGGTGGTGCGCAAGGGAACTCGTGCCACGCAGCAGGTTCCGGCGTCGGCGGATGCGTTCGTCTGGTTGCGGTTATATCAGGAGGAACTACACGGCCAGATCCCCCGGGGTCGCACGCAGCGGGTGTGGTGGACGCTGCGGCGACCACGCAGGCCGTTGAATTACCATGCAGCGCACCGGATATTCGAGCGGGCCAATGCTGTTCTCGGAGCGGATTGGACATTGCACGACCTGCGCCACAGCGCGGCCCGCCAGAATGGCCCAGGATCCGCAGCTGACGCTCAGCGACGTGCAGTTGGTCATGGGACACGCGCATCTGTCCACCACCGAGATCTACCTGACACCGAACAGGGACGAGGTGATCGCCGGAGTTCTAGCCCATCATGCCCGCACTGCCGATCGGCGCGACGAGCCGCCACCGCCGGCACCGGGCTACGACCCGGAGGCGTTGAGCGTGTTGTTCGGGAGGGTCCTGTGACCTCCAGTGTCAAGCACAGCACCCGCAAGCCATTGGCCGCGGTCACCTCGGTCGCCGCTGAGCAGCGGCTGCGAAATGGCCAGTTGCGCAACGAATTCCCGCCGGGGCCCACCGAAGCATGGTGGCCGCACACCGCGGCGACGGCCGAGCAGATCCAGCAGCGGTTGACCTCTGGGGCATTCGTTGCCGCCGCCGGCTGCTAGCTCCCCGATTGTCAGGTTCGGCAGCAGCCGCACACGAGCGATCCAACCGGCGGGCAGCCGCGCCGCGCGGAAGCGCTTCCCGTACGGCACAGATGCGCGAGCAGGTCATCCGATGGACCTCCGGCCGTCGGACCCGTGTAGATCGGCACGTCTATCGGGGGCAGATCGTCACGGTCAGAGCATGCTGCTGCCAAGGGACAGAACACTGCTTCCGGCGCTGAGGATCAGCGACAAAATCGATTGAAAATTCATTGCGGACTCTCTTTCTCCTGGCCGCCGCCAGGCCTTACATGGACCGGTTTGCGAGGTTTCGAGCGTGCGCCACCTCCGTTTGCAGACCGTTCGGCCGCAGTGTATGCCCTCCCCCTGATTTGGGCGCCGCGTTGCACTGCCCACGTCTGGCAACAGCGGCCACCGAGCAATCCGGTCAGCGTGTCCCGCGCGGGACCGGTGAACCTCCGAGAAACGAACTCACTTGCCGAACGCCGGGATCCCAATGCATGCGGGCAATCCCAGCGCTGCGGAAAACCTGCCACCGGTAGGCGTCGGCAACAACTTGTGAACCCCTAGCGTCGCAACATTTTTCGCATCTGACCCGTAGGCGCGGTACTTACGTTTGGTGTACGGCTCGATACCGGTGAGATGGTCGACGTAGGTGTTCAACCAGTCGGTCACCGTCGCTGGCGCCGCGGCGCTGCCGCGCTGAAAGTCCAGCAAAGCCATCGCATCCGCGACACCGAAATGGTCGACCAGCTGCGCCCACCTGATCGCAGTCTCCAACATCGGAAACGATTTCGAGCTCTGCACCACACGGGGTCCCGGTAGTAATCGCCGAAAAAACAATCGGCGACGGCCAGCGAGGGCGGCGACCGGTTCCGCGCGGTGCCGGGATTCATCTGGCGCGGCATCTGCGCCTGTACCTGCTCGATGAGTTTGCTCGCGAATTTCGACACCATTGCCAGGGTTGCGATGGCAGGATGAGTGGTGCTCCACCGCATGAGGTCGTCCGGTCTTCAGCGGATGGCGCCCGCTCTGGCTGCCGAAACAGACCCTAGCGAACGGGGTGTCATGGCTGAGGAAGTGCGCGCGGAGATAGTGTCCACTGTGCAAGCGGTCAAGGTGGCCGTCGGCGACCAGGTGCATGCCGACCAGAGACTGGTTCTCCTCGACTCAATGATGATGGAGATCCCAGTGACCGCCCCGATCGACGGCGAAGTCACCTCGATCGTGGTCCCCGGTCAGGTCCTACAGTATGGCGATCTGATCGCCGTTGTCTCCTAGCTATTTCTTCACCTCGGCCGGGTGGTTAGGTCAAAGGCGTAACCCTTTCAACATCGTCGAGCAGCCGCGAAAGCTGTTCTCCGCGACGCAGAAAGCAGGGTCCACATGATCGACTATCGGGTTCACTTGGCCGCCCTAGATGCCTTTCGCGAACAGTTGGCGCTCACCAACTTCAACGAACCCGTCTTGGCGGCGGCACGCGATGCGCAAGTGGCAGATGCAGACCAGCAACCGGGCGCCGTCGCGCTCGGCGCAATGATCGACCACGTGATCTGGCACGCATCCTCCGACGGATACGAACTTGATCTACTGCGCCGTGCCGCTGACCTGTGGAAACAAGGTCTTGCCGTCTACGAGACCCTCGGTGAGTTCCGGTTGCGGCTGGAAACCGCACTCAGCGATCCACACAATGCAAACGCCGTGGCGGGGCTCAACACAGCCACCGCGCAGATACAGCCTTTGACCCAACAAGTGCTCACCCAGATCGACGACATCCAGGTCCTTCGTCAGGACATCGCGACGATGAAGCACTTGCCGCCACATCCACGCCAGGAAGACCGCACACTGACCAACTGGCGGTGGGGCGACCTGTTCTTGGCCCGACGCACAGAAGCCTTCGCCCGGGAGATCCGAAACATCGCCAATGATCAACAAACGAGCGCATTCGCGCTCGGCGTGCTCTCCAGCTACGGCGCCAACGCAGCTGGCTCGGCATATCTCACTCAGGTTGTCGGCGGCCCACGCCGAGCACATCCGTACCGAGATCGCCTAGCCCGCAACACGATAGGCAGCTGGGCTGCGCAGAACGATCCATCGGTTCCCTCGCTCAACTCCGTGGCGCAAACTCTTCACGAGGCGTTTCCCACTGGCCTGCCGGCATCCATGGTGGGCCTTATCGAAAACGTGGCGTCGAACGTTTTCCGCGACGCGGACCTACCAGCGTTTCCCGATCTACAACTCGGTTACGAGCGCCTGCAGACACACCTGAAACTCCTTGACTCCTTCCGCATCCCCCAACCCCCAGCCGTGCCTCGCGAACCATTCCAAACCCTGTTGTTCGGGGATCTGGGCAACCCCTATCAACCGTCGATACCTGAGGACACCGGACTAGTCGAAGCAGGCCAACCACCAGGAGCCGGAAAAAGTCCTGCTGGCGGCGGGGGAATCATGCCGCAAAACATCGGCACCGACGACGGCCCAGACCACTCTGAGCCGCCCGCCTCCACCGAAGTCAAATGTGGTCCCTTCTGGGAATCAATCGGCTGGGCCTTCCTCTTCCTCCTCGGCGGATGGATGGCGTGCGTGATCCGTTGGAAAGACCACGACCGATGCCAACTGTGGGACGACATCACCCAGAACTGGGAAGCTGCCTTCCCCGGCGGCGTAAATGCTGCTGTGGAAATCAGCGCAGGCGACCCGCAGGCTCTCACTTCCGACAACATCGACGCGATCTCACAAAGCGACCAAATCGCCCAACTCATCGGGGATCTGCACAATTTGCAATGCCTGACGTGGGAAGGGTTGCAGAAGGCATACGAGTTCCTCGCCGTCTTCGGACTCGTCTACCCCGACCAGTTGCTTGACCGGTGGCGCTACCGCCAATACGTGGCCATTCCCAGTGTCGAGCCCGGCGACTGGCCGAAGCTGCCGGAAACCGGCCCCCGCTGGGACGAGTACCCGAACACCAACGTTGAACTGGCCGCCTCGTTCTCGGTGCGCTACACACCCGGCGACACACCAGCCGCGGTCCTTGCCCGCGTACCGGCTGTCGGCACCACCTCTGCGGCCGACCTCAGCCTGCAGACGTGGACCCAGATGGCACTCGGTGAACAGGACTCAACGAACCTCGACTTGGACGCCGACCGCGCGTGGCTCCATGCCTGTTGGCAGCCAAGGGGCTCCATCACCGACCAACCCATAAATGTCGGCGTCCTTAGCTACGACGAAATCTGAAGGGTAAGGGTCAAATCCAATGCCACCCAACGACGAAAGACCATTCGATTCGCGCCCCCACTTCGTCATCCCATATTGGAACTCCACGGACCTGACAAAACCGGGCGACGATGGCGATGTCAGACCTGTACCCGCCAACAAGGCGGTGTGGTACCTCTGCGAAAGCATCCACGCATCGCCCTATCAACCCGGCCAGCAACTCGACGTCACGGTCGACATCGCCAACTACGGCGGTGCCAACACACCATCGATCGCCCAGGTAACCGTGTGGTGGTCGGACCCTACGGCGGGATTCGTCGTCGGACCGGACAACCTCATCGGTTACCGCACCGTAGATGTGCCCCCACGCGGTGGACGTAACACCACGCTCGTCATGAGCAAAGTGATCCCACCGTCGGCACCGAACCACATCTGTCTGCTCGCCCGTGTGTCCCACCAGTACGACCGCGCCGGAGTGGTCGTCGACCCAGTCAATGACCGGCATTGGGCCCAGCGCAATCTCGTCGCGGCGGCCGCCCAGCCCGGAGTTCCGGTAGTGCTTCCATTCCTTGTCGGGAACCCCTTTCAGGAAACCACTGAGTTCCTGGTTCTCGCCAAGCAAGTCAGGGAAGCGCATTTCGAGGCTCTAGCCAACGCTGTCGGCGGCCAACCCATTTTCGCGGAAGCGCAGCTGACAGTGTCGGACCGTGAGGACGGGCGCGGCGAGGACCGGCTTCGCCTCACCTTGGAGCCTGGGGAACAACGGCGCCTCTATGTGAGCATCGGGCTGGCCAACCGGATCGATAGGGGGCAGTTCGCCCCCTTCGAAGTGAGTCAGCAACGAGAAGGCGACGAAACACCGGCAGGAGGTCTCGGCTTCATAATCAACGGCTGACGCATTCCCAATCCCGTCCCCCGGCGTCACCGGATCGAGTGCCGAAGCTGAAGCCCTACCCTGCGGAAACTCGGGCTACGGCGGCTTCTGGGCTTACCTTGGCTGAACCCCTGGCGGAGGTCAGGCGAGTCGGACATCCGCGGTGGCGAGGCCGAAAACCTTGCGGCCCGGCACCAACCTCGCTCGCCACGGCACACCGATCATCGTTCCGGGCCAATCCTTGGACCATCCTCTCGACGACATCACCGCCGCCGTCCACAAGCACCGGCCCGCTGCGCAGCGGTCATGACCGCATTTGCCATGCGCTCCGGAAGACACGAGTTGGCTATCCAGGGATCCGTTTACCGCGCGGGATGCACTGCATGGTGATGCCCCTGGGCCGATTGCCCGAGACGTCACGAAAACCGTTGCGGCCGTTACTACCTCTTGCCCGAACTGCCAGGCTCGGCCGCGGTTGACCGCACCCGGCTGGCGCACCCGATACAGCCAGCCAGCGTTATCCGGGGTCCTCGAGCGATTCGCCCGGGTAGAGCATGTCTCTCGGAAACATCGCACCGCCTGATTCGGCGGAGCCGAGCCCCGCTATCGCTTCCCCGAGCATGCGCACGAAGCTCGACTCCGACCCCTCGCGGTCCTGGCGACAGACCGAGAACCGACCAGACGGTATCGAACGACCTCGCGATTTACCACGGATGGGAAGTGCCGCGCTGGCATGTTCGGCGCGCCCCGCCGAACCGGCGACGCGCCCCCAAATGCGCGCGACGGCCAGTCGCTCAGTGGAATGAAAAACCGTTTGGATTCCGTCGCAGGAGTGACGCAGACTCAACCCATCCCAAAATTATCCCAAACCTTCGCGTGGTTACATGCGATTCCCCGTACGCAAACAGCCAGCGCCTACACGGATCACAAACGCACCCACTCGACCCCAGAATTCACGCCCCCACACCAATATCCGAGCGCTACAAGCACATTGACCGGAACTCTCGATCAGAAGGTTAGGGGTTCGAATCCCTTCGGGCGCACAGAAATCGGCCCCTGAACTGCGTAAACAGTTTGGGGGTCGATTGGCATTCAGGGGTAATTGCACCGAATCCGGTACCTGCCCATACAAACGATCCGTTACTTTCCCTCGGCGTATCGGTCGAGGGTGTTCCGAACATCCGGTCCTTGGGTCTGCCGCTGAAGGTAGTGCTGCTCGGTGGTCGAGAGCTTCGCGTGCGACAGCTGGGCCTGAGCGTGAGCCGGACCGAGGTCGTCTCGGACCACCGTCGCCACGGTCCGTCGGAAGCTGTACGGCATCACCCATCGCAGCTCTCAGGCAGAGCCGACCGCAGTGACCGACGCAGGTTCGCCAGGCTCATCCATCCGCCGTCACGATTGGCGAACACTGGACCGTTCGCATCGGTGGCGTTGCCGAACAACGTGGTCAATGCTTCCACCGCCAACTTCGGAAGAACGACCGTATGCGCTGGAGCGCCACCCTTGCGTTCATCCTGACGATGCACGCCCTTCCCGGCGACCGTGATCCAACGCCGTGCCATCCGCGGTCATTGTCGGTGGATCAGCGAGCAAATCGACATCGGACCAGCGCAGGTTGCAGGGCCGCAGACTTCGACGATCGCAGAGCAGCGGAATTGCTGAACGGAATCCGCGGTGACGGAGACGTGGTTGAGAGTCCCTGCCTCCTCATGGCCCAATTGTCTGACCTAACTCGGACGAGTCAAGGGAAAGAGCGCCCTTGACGCGCCCTCCCTCCGCTCAGGGATGGCCAGTATGTGGCTGGTCCGACGGATCACCCACCTGGGGCGCGGGGGACGGCGGCAGGAAAGTCGCGGCGGCGAAGCCACCAGTTTTGGTGGCGTACCTTCCCGGGTCTGTCCGCAATGTCTGCGACACCGATAGCGTCTCCTGGCGACGGCTCCCCTCACCGCTCGAAAGGAAACATAGATGCGTAACCACGTTCGTGCCGGAGTGCTTGCCGGAACAATCCTGCTGGCGCCTTTGGCCGCAGTCGTGCCGGCTTCGGCCATCCCGCTGCAGCCCGCCGAACCCGTTGTCGAACAGTCGGATCCGGTCGCCAGCCCTGGCTGTCCCGGCGGCGCCCCGCACTGGGGCTGCCTGCTGGGATCGCTGTCGGCCAGCGGCTCCGGCCGCTAGAGACTCCGCCACGTCGCCCCAATTCACCACAAGTGGCAGCTGAACGGCCGTGGTCCGCGTGAGCTTTCTGTGCGAAAACGGCGGACAGACCACGCCATCGGCCGTTTCGGGTGCGCAGTGAGTACGCAACGGGCCTTGGAGCCATCTCGCAGCTGTTGGGATGCGGCCTCCAACCCCTTCTTGCACTTCACCGTCGTACCGACTGTTTGCGGAATGTTTCGGCGTCACCCACGCGAAGCCCCGCGCCTTACGGAGTTGACCACTGAGCTTTTGTGGACTGACGATCCCACCGGTACGGGTGGTCAAGAGGCGGCAGCCCTTCAGGCCAACCCGCCCTTTGATCTTCATGAGCCCACTCCGCACACGACCGAGCAGCAGGGCAGGCACACGACGAACCTCACGCCTAGAGATTCACATCGCGGCTTGGGTTCCCGCCTTCTCGTGGCCCCATGATCCGACTTCGGTCCGGGTGAGTAAAGGGCGCTTCGCGGCGCTCAAATCGCATCCAGTGGCGAGGATTTCGGGAAGGTCACGGGCAGAGACACCAAGGCTCGATGGAAGGGCCCGGGCCGCCAGGTCAATCGGTCGGTGGGCACAGCCAAATGGATATCGGGCAGGGCGTCCAGAAGCTGGTCTATGGCATCCTGAGCGACCAGATAGGCGACGTCGCGGGCAGGGCACGCATGCGGTCCCGCACCCCACGCCAGGTGCGAGCGGTTGTCCGTGTACACGCCGATATTCACCCCGGGATCGTTGTTGCAGCCCGTCATACTGATGATGATCGGCTGATGAGCAGGCAACCAGACATCGTCGATAAGAGTCGGCTGCCGCGGGTAGCTGGGGCAGTGGTTGGCGAATGGTGGGTCGGTGAACAACACTTCATCGAGAGCATCGCGGGTTTGCAGGCTACCGCCGAGGACGCCGCCGGCGAATCGGTCGTCGGTGAGGATCAGCCGGAGGGTGTTGATGATCAGGTTGAGTGTCGGTTCGATGCCGCCGCCGTAGAGGTTGGCCAGCTGGTGGACCATCTCCATGTCGTCGAGCTCGGCCGGGTGGTTCAGCAGCCGCGTGGTGGCGTCGTCGCCGGGGTGGGCGCGCTTGAGGGCAACCAGCTCCGACAGCGCCTCGGTGAACATCTGGATTCCCTGCTGCGCTTCGATGCCCTCGAAGATCGCCGCCATGGCGGCTGTGACGCGCTGCCCGATCTGCGCCGAGCAGCCCAGTATGTTGTTGACCACGGCGAAGGTGAGCGGGAACGCGTACTGGCTGATCAGATCCGCCGAACCGGCTTCGCAGAACGTGTTGATCAGCGACACCGCGATCCGCGCCACGGTGGTGCGCATGGCGTAGAGGTCGACGCCCGCGAGGGCAGCGGTGTTCGCCTGACGGAACCGGGTATGTTCGGCTCCGGCGCTGTGCACCGCGGTCGGCCGGTATTGAAGGATCGGTAGTACCGGGCAGTCGTGGGGGATGTCCTTTTCCCAGATGCGTGGGTCGGCCGGGAACCGGTCAGGATCGTTGAGGATCCGCAGCGCCTGGTAGTAGCCGATCACCAGCGTCGCGGGAACCCCCGGAGCGAGTTCCACCGGCACGAGCGAACCGTAGCGGTCGCGCATGTCGCGATAGACGCGGTGCGGATCGGAGGAGAACTCCGGGGAGTACAGCGGGAAGCGGGGCCCGTCGGTGTCGCCGGGCGAGGCAGATGCCACAGGCGGGGTCTCTGGCTGGTCGGGGGACAGCGTTGTGCTCAAATGCGTGGCTCCAGACGATGACGAAACAAGCACTCGACAAGCGTGATCAGCGACAACACATAGGTGCGCCGCTCGCCCGGCATCGAGCGCGGTGGTCGTCAGGGACAGTACACCGACGTGGTTTTCGCGCGAGCCGAGACGAGCACAGGGCGAGCTGCAAGACGGATCAGCTGTTCGGAGGCAGCGGATAGGCAGCAGACCGCACGAAAACTCCTGGGACAGAACGCACTTGGGAACTGTTCGCAGACCGGCTCACGGGCACAGCACCGTGCCTAACCCTTTTCCGCCCGTGTGCCATCCTTCTTCTCCGCGCAGCACTGGCACTGCTCGGCGACCCTGCTCAACCATAATGTGGTTGGCCTGCAACGACTCGAGCTTGTGCTTGCTCGAGCCTGCAATGCCGCGTATCGCGGGTTCCTTCGGTCGGCAATTGAGTAATCGTGGTAGCCACGCGCAGTCCGTCACGCAAACAGGTATCGGGCTTCAAGGGACGCTTGACGTTTCGGCTTCACCGGAAGCTCGACCTCGGACCTGGACAGATTGGTGGTTGTCGGCTCTGTGGCGGGCGACGTCGCCGAGCCCTGATTGCGGGGATCGGCGGGCGATACACTCTCGGCGTGCCGTTGATCGAGGTGACCTATGCACCGCGTGTCCCCGAGACGATTCTTCGGGAACTCGCGCAACGACTTCCGCATCTGGTGTCGGTCGCGGTCGAATGCCCGGAGGAACCATACGACTCGAATCTGCGGCCGGGAGATGTCGAGATTCGATTCCGGGAGTTGGGTCCGTTCGATCGCAGTGGGCTGGATGTGGTGATCGAGGTGCGGTCGAAGTGGTTCGCCAGCCGGGCCGACAATAGGCAGGAGCGGGTCGAGCGGCTGCATGCAGATATCGAGCAGGCGACTGGACTGGACGATTTCGGGGTCTACTTGTCGCTGCCGGTCGCCGCGTGGGAGCAGAGCTAGCCAGACCGCCCGGCAGGTCGGGCTCGACTGGGACCCGAACAGGTTCTGTTGGCCAGGTCGGCGTAGCCGATCGCGCTGACGGTCCGGTCGACCTCGATGGCTCCGGTCGCGAGCTGGGTGGATTGTTCGTGGTCGAGGATGCGGGCCTGCTCAGAAGTTTAGGGGTTCGAATCCCTTCGGGCGCACTTTCTATCAGCATGAATGCTGGAAATCATTGGGACGGAATTCGATCCGATGACACGGAAGCAACACGCTTTCGTGAACAATGCCATTGCTTCTGGGCCGACCTTCCCGCCGTGCGTTCGGATTCCGAACGCGGCTGTCTCCGCGGCCTGGGCAACCACCAACTCGACAAATGGCCCATAGGGCTGAGGATGTATTAACGCACTGTGCCACAACGAAATACGCCAGCGACGATGCCGCGTCGGCCGGACCGTGACCAATTACAATTCTCCTATCCCTTACCCGGCGGTATACGGGATTCGAGATACACATTCGTCACATCTTGTCGTTCAAGTTCACCAAGAGCTATAATAGCATTTGTGGATATATTAGGAAATGAAAGGAAAGAGAGTCATGACGAAGATTTCAGAAAAAGTACAAGAACTTAAAGACCACGCACAGCACGCAGAACAGGAGATAGTGGCGGCCCAGAAAGAAACTGGGAAGAAAATGGATGCCGCTATAAATTCCGCCAAAGCGCACGCAAAAGTCAGGCAGGATAATTTCAAGGCGGATGTCGCAGCACGGAAGGCTGCCGCGGCTTCCGACTGGGGCACACTCCAGGCAGAGCACAACAAGCGGATCGAGAAGATCAAGAACACTATTGCGACCAAGAAAGACATTCACGACCGGAAGGTCGCAAGTCGCCGAGCCGACGACGCAGAGGGCTATGCCTCGGCTTCGATCGACTATGCCTTGATGGCAATTGACGACGCCGAGATCGCCACCCTGGAAGCCATTGACGCTCGGGCTTATGCAGAATCGTTGAGCTAGTTCCGCTGAAATCGACTGACAGGCAAGGCCATATCTCAATCGACCCGCAACACACTTACAACACGGGCAAGATCTCGAAGTCGCACCACCGGTGAATTGACTGGTGCTGGGCCGGGATATGCCCCACAAGCTGGAGAGCGCGCGGTCGACGGCGACCACGCCGCCTCATGTGTCAGTACCCCGACGGCGTCCGTGTACTGGCCAGCCCGGTCGCGGATCTGAGCGACGACCGCATCATCGACCAGACCTCCATCCAGGTATGCGACGAGTAATCGACGAAAACCGTTGCGGAGACGGAGGGATTTGAACCCCCGGTCGCTCTCGCGACGCTCGCTTTCAAGGCGAGTGCATTCGGCCGCTCTGCCACGTCTCCAGGCCAACGAGAGTACCCGGCGGGCCGGGGCGCTCGTCGAGGGGTGGTGTGCCGGGTCAGTCGGCGCCGGTGCCGATCTCGTGATCTACCCGCGTGAAGACCTCGCCCACCACCTCGAGCTGCTGGGAATCGAGCAGGTCGATGAAGTTGCGGCGGACGGCCTCGACGTGGCCGGGGGCGGCGGCCTCCAGGCGGCGCATGCCCTCGTCGGTGAGTTCGGCGATTACGCCGCGGCCGTCCTCGAGGCAGGTATTGCGTCGGACCATCCGCTGCGACTCCAGGCGGCGGATCTGGTGGGTGAGCCGACTGCGCGAGGAAAGCACGCCGTCGGCCAGTTCGCTCATCCGCAGTGAACGGTCAGGGGCCTCGGACAACAGGACGAGGATCCGGTACTCGGCGAGGGTGAGATCGGAATCGCGTTGCAGCTGGCGGTTGAGCGCCGTTGCCAAGCGCTGGTTGCCATCCATATACGCCCGCCAGGCACGTTGCTGCGATGTTGAGAGCCATCGCGGCTCAACGGGCGCGATGCTGGTCGTTTCGGGTTGCACGATACCTATTCTAAGCCCGCCTGAACTGGGAAAACGGATCGCCGAATCACTTGGACATGTGATCAAACCAACTCGGTGAGCTGGCCCCGCCTCTGGTCGCATTCGCCATGCGGCGGGGTGCGAACACTGCGCGGCGAGCGACTCAGCGCATTGTCACGATCAGTGCGCGATCGAGTTCGGCCAGGCTCGCCATACTTCCGCCCGGCGGCCGCGTTTGCCGGGGTTCGGGTGCGGGCGGGCGATGGCCGAGGCAGGATGGGGCGGTGCGCGCTATCAAGCTGAACGGGTTCGGCGGACCCGAGGTGATGGAGTGGGGCGAGGCGGCCGATCCGGTGCCGGGGCACGGCGAGGTGCTGATCGAGGTTGCCGCCGCGGGGGTCAATCGCGCGGATCTGTTGCAGCGGCAGGGGTTCTATCCGCCACCACCCGGGGCCAGCGAGGTCATGGGGTTGGAGTGCTCGGGCGTCATTGCCGAGGTCGGTGACGGGGTGCGGGAGTGGCAGGTCGGTGACCGGGTGTGCGCGCTGCTGCCCGGCGGCGGATATGCGGAAAAGGTCGTGGTCGCCGCAACCCAGGTGCTCGCGGTGCCCGATGGGCTCGATCTCGCCGCCGCGGCGGCGCTGCCCGAGGCGGCCGCGACGGTCTGGTCGAATCTCGCGATGACCGCCGGACTGCAGGCCGGACAGCTGGTGTTGATCCACGGCGGCGGCAGCGGCATCGGTACCCACGCCATTCAGGTCGCGGTGAGCCAGGGCGCACGCGTCGCGGTGACCGCGGGCTCGACCGAGAAACTGAAGCAGTGCCGCGAATTGGGCGCGCGCGTGCTGATCAATTACCGCGAGGACGATTTCGTGGCCGCGATCCGCGCCGAGGAGTCCGGCGCCGGCGGTCCGGGCGCGGATATCATTCTCGACATCATGGGCGCTGCCTATCTCGCACGCAATGTCGAGGCGCTGGCCCAGCACGGCCACCTGGTGGTGATCGGTATGCAGGGCGGGGTCGCTGCCGAGCTGAATCTCGGTGCGCTGCTGGGCAAATGGGGCACGATTCACGCCAATAACGTCCGCAACCGACCCATCACCGGCGCCAATAGCAAGGCCACCATCATCGCCGAACTGAACCGCCACGTCTGGCCACTGATCGCCGACGGCACGATAGTTCCGGTCGTGCACGCCGAACTGCCGATCACCGAGGCCGCCGAGGCCCACCGCCTGCTCGACTCCGCCGAAACCTTCGGCAAGGTGGTCCTGAACGTCAGGGACGTCTAGTCACTCCAGCGCGGCGAGGGCGCGACCCAGTTGGTCGATTTCGAATTTTGTTGTGTACGGGGCCAAACCGACGGTTACCGCACCGCCTTCGTCATTGACGCCAAGGGCGTCGAGCAGGCGACTGCCGCCGTGCACACCGCTGAGGGTGCCGATGCGGGCGTCGGCGAGTTTGGCGGCGACCTTCTCGGCCTGCATGCCCGCCATGGTGAAGCTGACGGTCGGGATGCGGGTGGAGGCACGGCCGATCACGGTCAGGTTGGCGATCTTGTCGAGCACATTCATCAGGTGCTCGAAGAGTTGATCGTGGTAGTCCTGCAGCGAGGTGATGGAGACCTCCAGCCGCTCGCGGCGCGAGCCCCTGGCCCGTTCGTCGAGGCCAGCGAGGAAATCAATGGAGGTGGTCAGCCCGGCGAGCAGTGCGTACTGATGGCCGCCGACCTCGAGGCGCTCGGCACCCTTGGCGTAGGGGTTCAATGACATCGACGGAATCCGGTCCAGAAAGGCCGGATCGCGGAAGACCAGCGCGCCGATCTGCGGACCACCCCACGCGGGCGCGCTCAGCGCGACCACATCGGCATTGAGTTCGTCGATATCAATAAGGGCATAGGGCGCGGCACCGAAGCAGTCGGCCACGAGCAGCCCACCCACCTCGTGCACCCGATCCGCCGCGACGCGCACCGCGGGCGCGGAACCGACGATCGGCGATGCCGCGGTCAGCGCGACCAGCCGGGCGGTCGGGCCGATCAGTTCCTCGAACTGCCACGACGGCATCTCACAGGTCTCGATCTCCACCTCGGCCCAGCGCACATGGGCGCCGTAGCGATTCGCGATCCGCAACCACGGCGCGACATTGGCCTCATCGTCCAATCGCGACAGCACGATCCCGGTGCCGAGGCCGAGGCGCGAACTCAGCGACTCCGCCAACCAGGCCAGCAGCACCGCGCGGTCCGGCCCGAGCACGACGCCCGCTGGATCACCGCCGACCAGATCCGCGACGGCCTCGCGGGCCGCCTCCAGAATCGCGGCACTGCGCACGGCGGCACCGTTGCGACCGATATGAGAAAACGAGGAGGTCCGGAAACCTGTTGATACGGCACGAGATACCGAATCCGGGACCAGCATTCCGCCCTGCGGGTCGAGATGGATCCACCCGTCGCCCAGGGACGGAATCAGGCCCCGCACCCTTGCGACGTCGTAAGTCATGTTGGCCACTCTAAGGGGCGCGGGCGAGCCTGGGTAACCGCGTTCCCCCTCACCGGCGGGCGGGGGTGCAGTGAACTGGGACTCAGCATGGCAACCGACTTTCAGCAAATCCGAACCACACGACCCGAACAGAATAGACGTCGCCTCCCGGCCGCGGCACCGACCCGGTGACCTGATCGAAGACGACCGACTTAGCGCGTTCGCGGCGGACGCGACATGATGGGGACCATGACGCAATCGGACGGAGCACCGGAATCCATTGTCGTGATCGGGCCCGACGGCAGGCCGCTGGCCATCCCGGCGGAGTCCGGCACCGACACGCCCTTCACCGCGCAGGTCGTGACCAACGGCGACGAGAAATCCGGCAATTCGGACGATAAGGAAGACGCCGAGGAATCGCTGGCCGATATGGTCGAGCAGCCCGCGAAGGTCATGCGCATCGGCACCATGATCAAGCAGCTGCTGGAAGAAGTGCGCGCGGCTCCGCTGGACGACGCCAGCCGGACCCGCTTGCGCGAGATCCACAAATCCTCGGTGCGCGAACTCGAACAGGGTCTCGCCCCGGAATTGCGCGAAGAGCTCGAGCGGCTCACGCTGCCGTTCACCGATGACGCCATCCCCTCCGATGCCGAACTGCGCATTGCCCAGGCCCAGCTCGTGGGCTGGTTGGAGGGCCTGTTCCACGGCATTCAGACGGCGCTGTTCGCGCAGCAGATGGCGGCGCGGGCGCAGTTGGAGCAGATGCGTCAGGGTGCGCTGCCGCCCGGCATCCACGCGACCGACCCGCGCGGGAACCCGGCCACCGGCGGGTCCGGACAATATCTCTGAGCCGCGCCGCGCCCGGCCAGTGTGTGCCAGCCGGATCGGTTGGAATTTACGAGGGTAGTGTCGAGCACCGTGCCGTCCGCTGCCGCTCGCCCCGACTCGGTTACCGATGTGAATACGGCGCGTCCCGAAGACAGCCCGGATCGTCCTGAAGAGAGTTCAGTGCGTTCAGATACCAGCCAAGCACGTTCCGACGAGAGTCCCGAAACCGTGCGACCTGACGAGAACACCGCAGCCGCGGATGAGAACCCGGTCGATCAGCCGACCGAACAAGCCGAGGACGCACAGTCCGCGGCGATCGAAACACCGATCGTCTCGGACTCGCAGACCTTCGGGCGCGCGTTCAATGACTTCCGCGGCGGCTTCGCCCAACGCGAGCTCTGGCTGTCGCTGGGCTGGCAGGACATCAAACAGCGCTACCGCCGGTCGGTGCTCGGTCCGTTCTGGATCACCATCGCGACCGGTGTGCAGGCCGCCGCGATCGGCATTCTGTACGCGGCGCTGCTCGATCAGTCGATCAAGGACTATCTGCCGTATGTGGCCATCGGCATCATCGTCTGGAATGTGATCCAGGCCAGCATTCTCGAGGGCTCGGAGGTGTTCATCGCCAATGAGGGGCTGATCAAACAGCTGCCCTCGGCGCTGAGCGTGCACGTCTATCGCCTGGTCTGGCGGCAGCTGCTGTTCTTCGCGCACAACATGCTGATCTATCTGGTGGTGCTGGTCGCCTTCGGGGTTTGGGAAAAGCTGCACTGGACCGCGATTTTCGCCATTCCCGCGCTGGGGCTGGTGTTCCTGAACTCGATGTGGGTCTCGATCGTGTTCGGCATCTTCAGCACCCGCTACCGCGATATCGCGCCGATCCTCGGCAGCCTCACACTGATGCTTTTCGTGCTGACTCCGGTCATGTGGAATACGAAAAGTCTGCAGTCGCAGGGCGGTCAGGTGAGCGAGCGCGCCAAGTTGGCCGAAATCGTGCCGACCTTCCACTATCTGGAGATCGTCCGCGCGCCGTTGCTCGGTGACGATCAGCATCTGTATCACTGGGTGATCGTCGGCGCCATCACCGTGGTCGGCTGGATCGTGGCGATCTTCGCCATGAAGCAGTACCGTTCGCGCGTGCCGTACTGGGTATAGGAGATCGGGCCCGATGACCGACCATGTGAGTATCGAAACCCGCCAGGCGTGGGTCGAATTCCCGATCTTCGACGCCAAATCGCGGTCACTGAAGAAGGCGTTTCTCGGCAAGGCGGGCGGTGCGATCGGCCGCAATCAGTCCGATGTCGTGGTGGTGGAAGCGCTGCGCGACATCACGCTTTCGCTGAAAGAGGGTGACCGGGTCGGCCTGGTCGGCCACAACGGCGCGGGCAAATCGACACTGCTGCGGCTGCTCTCGGGAATCTACGAACCCTCGCGCGGCAGCGCGCGCATCCGCGGCCGGGTGGCACCGGTCTTCGACCTCGGCGTCGGCATGGATCCGGAGATCTCCGGCTTCGAGAACATCATCATCCGCGGGCTTTTCCTCGGGCAGACGCGCAAGCAGATGATGGCGAAGATCGATGAGATCGCCGATTTCACCGAACTCGGCGAATATCTGTCCATGCCGCTGCGCACCTATTCCACGGGTATGCGGGTGCGGCTCGCAATGGGCGTGGTGACCTCGATCGATCCGGAGATCCTGCTGCTCGACGAGGGTATCGGCGCGGTGGACGCCGAATTCATGAAGAAGGCGCGGCTCCGGTTGCAATCACTGGTGGCCCGCTCGGGCATCCTGGTGTTCGCCAGCCATTCCAACGAATTTCTCGCCCAGCTCTGTGACACCGCCATGTGGGTCGACCACGGGCAGATCCGCCTGCGCGGCGGTATCGAAGAAGTGGTGCGTGCCTACGAGGGCCCCGAGGCGGGGAATCATGTCGCCACCGTGCTGCGGGAAATGGAAGCGGAACGGACAATGGGGACCGAGCGAGAATTGGAGCGGAATCAGGCATGAGCGGTCAGGGCCCGAAGGAGGTAGCCTGCGTAACCACGCAGGGCCCCCCGATCATGCCAAATAGGCACAGCATGAGTGAGCCGACCGAGCAGAACGCCTCGATCGACGCGGGGCGCGAGGCCCCGATCGACTCCGTGCCAGCAGACTCCGACGCACCGACCCCGGCCGCCCCGGCGAACGACCCCGCGCCACACGACCCCGCGTCGCACAACGCAGCGCCGCAGCCCGCAGACGATGCGGCAGCGCAAACCACGAACGCCACGGAGCCTCGATCCGCGGACGACCGGGCCCGGCCGATCCCGGACGACCTGGCCGACGACTCCGACGACCCGTCACCAGCACAGATCGAAGCCGCCCGCACCCCCGCCAGCACCGGCCCCGATGCCAAGATCGTCGCCGTCGTCGTCACCCACAAACGCGTTGAACTGCTCGCCGAATCCCTGAAAGTCCTTGCCTCCCAGAGCCGCCCGGTGGACCACCTGATCGTGGTCGATAACGGCAACGAGCCCGAGGTCGCGGATCTGGTCGCCCAGCAGCCGCTGGAATGCACCTACCTCGGCTCGGCCCATAATCTCGGCGGCGCTGGCGGTTTCGCGCTCGGCATGCTGCACGCGCTGACCCTCGGGGCGGACTGGGTGTGGCTGGCCGATGACGACGGCCGCCCCGACGGTTCGGAAGTCCTTGCCACCCTGCTCGATTGCGCGCAGCGGTACGGCCTGGTCGAGGTATCGCCGGTGGTCTGCGATATCGACGAACCCGATCGCCTCGCCTTCCCGCTGCGCCGCGGTGTGGTCTGGCGGCGGCTACGTTCCGAACTGGGCGACGAGGATTTCCTGCCCGGCATCGCCTCGCTCTTCAACGGCGCGCTGATCTCGGCCAAGGCGGTCGATCTGATCGGCGTCCCCGATCTGCGGCTGTTCGTGCGCGGCGATGAGGTCGAGGTGCACCGCAGGCTGGTCCGCTCCGGCCTGCCCTTCGGCACCTGCCTGCAGACGGCCTACCTGCATCCCAATGGCGCTGCCGAATTCAAGCCGATCCTCGGTGGCCGCATGCACACGCAATATCCGGACGACCCGGTCAAGCGCTACTTCACCTACCGCAACCGCGGCTACCTGATGTCCCAGCCCGGCATGCGCAAACTGCTTCCCCAGGAATGGATCCGCTTCTCCTGGTTCTTCCTGGTCACCCGCCGCGATCCGGCCGGTCTGCGCGAATGGTTCCACCTGCGCAGCCTGGGCCGCAACGAGCAGTTCGGCAAGCCCGATCCAGATGCGAAGACCCCCGGCGAAAAATAGGTTGCGCGGGTTTTCCGCGCTGTGCCAAAGTGGGCGAACAACGTCGAGAGATGAGTGAGGAGGTGGAAATCGTGACACGCAACGTTGAGTTTGTCGTGCCCGGGTCAGCTGTGCAAACGCACACTGCCGCACGGACTTCCACCTCAGATACCTCTCGCTGAGTCCGGTTCGGGCTCGGCGCCCGACGAAGGATTCCTTCCACCATGGTCGACCACGACCTTCTCGTCCCTTACGGCTGGACCGAAGCCGTTGCCAACGAATATGCCGCGCTCATCGCAGACGGGTGTGTACCGGCCCGGGTGATCCGGATGGATCGCAGCGAATGCGATGTCGCGACGCCGACCGGATCCGTGCGTGCCCGTTGCCCGCGGTTGAATACGCCTGATTCCGAGATCAGCGGATTATGCACCGGTGATTGGGTGAGCATCGATGCCGAACTGAATGTGCGACAACTGCTTCCGCGCCGGGGCGCGATCATGCGCTCAGCCACGGACCGCCGCGCACAGGGCCAGGTGCTCGCCGCGAATGTCGATACCGTGCTGATCTGCAGTGCGGCCGATGGCGATATCGATCTCGGCCGGATCGAGCGGATGCTCGCACTGGCCTGGGAGAGTAACGCACAACCGGTCGTGGTGCTCACCAAAGCGGATGCGGCGCTGGATATTCCGCTCGATGAGGTGCAGGCCGTCGCACCCGGTGCGGTCGCGCTCGCGGTCAGCGCGGACAGCGGATACGGACTGGATGTGCTCACCGCGATGCTCGACGGCACCGTCGCGTTGATCGGTCCGTCCGGCGTCGGGAAATCGACGCTCGCCAATGCCCTGCTCGGCCAGGAAGTCTTCGCCACCGGTGCCGTTCGCGCGGCGGATAGGAAGGGCAGGCATACCACCGTGCATCGGGAGCTGCGGCCGCTGCCCGGCGGCGGCACCCTGATCGATACGCCCGGACTGCGCGGCATCGGAATCTGGGATGCGGCCGAAGGCATCGAGAAGACCTTCAGCGATATCGAATCCCTCGCGGCGCAATGCCGATTCGACGACTGCGCGCACAACGGCGAACCCGGCTGCGCGGTACAGCAGGCCATCGACAACGGCGCACTCACCCAGCGGCGCTTCGACAGCTACCGCAAGCTCGAACGGGAAAACGCCTGGAACGCAGCGCGATCGGATAAGCGGCTGGCGGCCGAACGCGCGAAGGTGTGGCGCGGTATCCACAAGCAGCAGCGGCAGTTCTACCAGGAGCGCGGCTCGCGACGCTGATTCGACCGGATACCCGGCGGGGAGCGACAGGCCGGGCAGCCGGCCGGCGCGCCCCGACGGGCCCAGCGAACCCCACAGCAACACGGTAGGGTCGGCACGCACAATCGCTAAACGGGAGGGTTCCGATGAGTTACCCCGGCGGGTATCCGCCTCAGGGCCAGCCCGGGCAATGGCCCGGACAGCCCGCGTATGGTCAGCCTGCGCCACAGGGCGCGCCGAATCCCTACGGTGCGCCACCGCAGTATGCGCCGCCCGCGGGGCAGCCACCGGTCAGCCAACCGCATATTCCGCAGCCGCCCTATGGCAGCCAGCCGCACATTCCGCAACCGCAGTACGGCAGCCAGCCGCACCTCGCACAGCCGCAACCGTACGGTCAGCCCGCTCCGCCCTACGGCCAGCAACCGTACGGCCAGCCACCCGCGCCCTATGGGCAACCGGCCCCGCAACAGGCGGGCTACGGCGCACCTCCGGCCCCACCCGGAATCACCGTCGAGGCCTCCTATGAATGGTTCTCCTTCCTGCTGGCGATAACCAAGCCGAAGATTCTGGTGAACGGTCAGCGGGTGCCGAATACGCGGTGGGGGCAGAACCACATACCGGTCGGTCCCGGTCAGTACCACGTGCGGGTGACCACGCCCTGGCTGTTCGATATGGGCCCGGCGAATGCGACGGCGGTGGTTCAGGAAGGTCAGGGCGCGCGGTTCTACTACAAGCCGCCCGCGATCATCTTCCTCAATGGCGCGATCGGCCCGGTTCCGCAGAAGGCGCCCGGCGTCGTCTTCATCTACATCACCTGGGCCTTCGCGGCACTGATCATCCTGCTGAACATCCTGTTGATCGCCGGAGCCTCCAGCATCTAACAGGTGGGACGGAAAGGCGTCGGATTTCCGGCGCCTTTTTTCGAGTACCCTATGCAACTGGTTGCATAAGGATCTGGGTTACGCTTAACCTGCACAACACCCGCTGGCGACTGCTCGCAGGTCGCCCACCGGGTCAGCACGGCCGCGGGCGCACCCACCCGCGGCATCGACGACAGGAGCAGGTCATGACGGAACCGGGATCCAAGCCGCTGGCGGGCAGGACGATGATCATGTCCGGCGGCAGCCGCGGCATCGGTCTGGAGATCGCCAGGCGGGCCGCGGCCGACGGCGCGAATATCACCCTGATCGCCAAGACCGACCAGCCCCATCCCAAGCTCCCCGGCACCATCCATACCGCGGCGGCGGAACTCGAGGCGGCGGGCGGCACGGTACTGCCCTTCGTCGGCGATGTGCGCATCGATGAGTCGGTCGCCGAGGCCGTGCGGCAGACCGTCGAGCGCTTCGGCGGCATCGATATCGTGGTCAATAACGCGTCGGCGATCGACCTCTCGCCCACCGACGCCATCTCCATGAAGAAGTACGACCTCATGCAGGACATCAACTGCCGCGGCAGCTTCCTGCTCGCCAAGCTCAGCATTCCCGCGCTGCGCGAATCGGCCGCGGCGGGCCGCAATCCGCACATCCTGACCCTGTCCCCGCCGCTCAACCTGGACCCGAAGTGGGCGGGCATGGCACTGGGCTACACCATCGCCAAGTACGGAATGTCGCTCACCACACTGGGTTTGGCCGAGGAACTCAAGGGCGACGGCATCGCCGTCAACTCGCTGTGGCCGCGCACCACCATCGCCACCGCCGCGGTCAGGAATTTGCTCGGCGGCGAGGAGATGGTCGCCACCTCCCGTACCCCCGATATCTACGCCGATGCCGCCTACCTGGTGCTGACCTCACCGTCGAAGGAGACCAGCGGCAACTTCTTCCTCGATGACGAGGTCCTGGCCGCTCACGGCATCACCGACCTCGACAAGTACCGGGTGGTCCCCGGCGATACCGAACTGACCACCGACCTGTTCCTCTGACCGACGGCGGCCACCCTCGGCACGCCACACGGGCCGAGGGTGGCCTTTCGGCAATGGCCCTACTTGCCGCTACCGTCGATACCGTGGTCACCATCACCTTGGTCCGTGGCGATATCACGAAACAGTCGGTGGACGCGATCGTCAACGCGGCCAATTCATCGCTGCTCGGCGGTGGCGGGGTCGACGGCGCGATCCATCGCGCGGGTGGTCCCGAAATTCTGGACGCCTGCCGTGATCTGCGGGCATCGCACTACGGCAGGGGGCTACCGACCGGTCAGGCCGTCGCCACCACCGCGGGGCGGCTGTCGGCCCAGTGGGTCATCCACACCGTCGGCCCGGTCTGGTCCGCAACCGAGGACCGCAGCCCCCTGCTCGCCTCCTGCTACGGCGAATCACTGCGGGTAGCAGACGAATTGGGCGCCCACACCATCGCCTTCCCGGCCATCTCCACCGGCATCTACCGCTGGCCGATCGACGACGGCGCACGCATCGCCATCGAAACCGTCCGCAGCACAACGACAAACCTCACCGAAGTTCGCTTCGTCCTGTTCGACGAGCGCGCATACACCGCATTCGAAACCGTGCTGCACTGAACAGCCGCGCCCGAAGACCGGTCACGTTCCGCGAACCGCGCGCAAATTATCGGCAGATCAACGATCATCACGCATAACCAGTGACGGTCGCGCAGACCTCACACCCTGTGCGCGCTAGTCACTGGTTGTGCGACAGCAGTTCTAGTCCGCTAGGCCGGGATGTAGCGCGCAACGGGTGCGTGGCGAATGTTCGGGGCTAGTCCGGCTTGATGCCGTACAGGCGCTCCCAGTTCTCGCGGCTGGTCAGTTCGGGGACGGCGGCGCGGTACTGCCGCGTCAGGGTGGGCAGGTCGCGGCGCAGGCGGCGCAGGACGCGGATGGTGCGGATCAGCAGGGCGCGGGCGCGGGCCTTGTCGCGCTGGCGGATTCGGACGCCGGACTGTGAGGCATCGGTGACCACGACATGATCGAAGAGCGCGACGTGCCACCAGTGCGCGTCCTCGCGGGTGACGCCGATCAGGCCGCGCTGGGTGCGGCCGGTCCACTGGGCGATGGCCCGCTTGATCAGGACCGCGGTCACCCGGCTCGGTTCGCCACCGGCGCGGCGCATTTGGATATCGGCCGAGCGGACCGGCGGGGTCGCGGCCGGATGTTTGATCGTCTCCGGGTAGTCCGCGCGGCCGGTGCGGGCAGCGGCCAGGGCCGCGATACCGCCGTCGCGCAGGATCTTCGGGCCCTGGAGGAAATCCTCGATGCCCTGCAGCGTGGTGTGCACCAGGCCGTACTGCATGGCGACCAGGTGTTCGGCCAGACTGCGGAACAGCTGGCGGGTAATGGCCTTGCCATCGAGATCAGCGTGCAGCGAACCGACGATGAGCGAATTGCGCGTGCTGAAGTAGCGCGCCCAGTCGTCGTAGTCCTTCCAGTAGAAGTCGGCATGCCACACCGCGGCATTGGGCAGCGTGACCGTGACGAATCCGTGCTCGCGGGCCCGGATGCCGTATTCGACATCGTCCCACTGGAAGAAGATCGGCACCGGCAGCCCGATCTTGGCGACCACCTCGGCCGGGATCAGACAGGTCCACCAGGCGTTGTACCCGGCGTCGACGCGGCGCTCCTGGTTCTTCTTGAGCATGCTGGTGTTGCGCAGCGCCTTCGACACCTTCTGGCCGTGCTTGAGTTCGTGCAGATGCACTTCCTCGGCGCCGACATTGAGGTAGTCGGGGTTGAGCAGGAACAGCATCTGCGCGCCGACCAGGGTCGGTTCCGCGGTCAGATTGGCGAAGGCATTGAGCCGCAATACCGTTTCCGGCTCGCAGAGGATGTCGTCGTCCATCAGGATGACGTCGGCGTGCTCGTTGACCGCGGACACCTCGTAGAGGCCACGGGTGAACCCGCCCGCCCCGCCGAGATTCGGCTGGCGGATGTATCGCAGCTTGTCACCGAAGACCGGCAGGGTCTCTTGGAAGCGCGGCTGGTTCTCGACCAGATCGGTGCCCTGATCGACCACGTACACCGCGTCGATGGCCGCGAGTATCGGCGCGTCGGAGGCCAGTGCGGCCACCGTCTCGGCGCAGTCCGCGGCCCGGTTGAAGGTGCAGATCGCGATGGCGACGGGGCGCACGTGATCGGGCGCGGTCGCTGTCCAGGTCTGCGCGGAGATGCCGAGTTCGCCGCCGATGGCATCGAATTCGAGCCACAGCGCGCCGCCGTCGACGTACTGGTCCAGCGGTGCGGTCAAGGTCAAGGGGCCACTCGCGGTGACCTCGGCGGTGTCGATGATCCGGCGGTGCCCGGCGATATCGGAGGCGACGAGCCGAATCCTGGCCCGCTTGGTCACATCCAGCACCATGGTCGCCCACACCTCGGTGACCGTGGTCCAGCGCTGCCAGTAGCTGGCCGCGAACCGCCCGAAATAGGTGTTGGTGTGCGCGGAGGCGCCCTTGTCCAGTCGCAGCTCCAGCCGTTCCCGATGCGCTCTGCCCTTGACGACGGCGTACAGCTCATCGCTCACCTTCGCCGACGGCCCGGTGAAGATGCCGCGCTGCAGCACCAACCGATCCGGCGCCTGATGATCGGCGCGCAGCGAGGCGGGCGCGGTCGAAGGGCGGTCATTCGTCTCGGTAACGGCTTTGGTAGCCGACTGATCCATGAAGGTCCTCGAAATCGTTTTGGTGCCGACGGGACAGACATGCCCCAGGATGGCCGTTCGCGGCGGGGCCGAGGATATCAACCGGACTCGGCAACCGCCTGTCCAGCAACCCGGCCACCGCCATCATCTATGTTGCTCGCTATTAGCTGATGCGTTCGCCGAACCGACGAATACGAATTTGTCATAGGCCCAATAGCGAAATACCACCGCGACGATCTGGCCGATGAGCGTGCCGGAGATGTTGTCCGAGAGCGGTGACGACAGGTCGAGAACATAGCGGGAGAATCCGAGGCAACCCAGTTGCAGACCGATAGCGACCACGTTGAACACGGCATACAACAAATATTCGCGACCGGGATTGTCGGATTTCTTGTGCCCGAAGGTCCACCACTTGTTACCGAAGTAGGTCACCACGGTCGCCACGGCGATCGCAATGATCTTGGCGGGCAGCGGCGCGTGGTACAGCACACCCTCGCCGCCCCAGAAAACCAGCAGGTTATAGGTGCCCGCGTCGACGACGAAGCCGATCGCGCCGACCACCAGGAACGCACCACCGCGCCGCAGCGCGGCGATCACCTTCGCGGTCAGCGAGTCGTCCACCGGCGGCTCCGCAGCGTCGACCGGCGTCGATTGCGGGGAGCCGGACCGCTCGGAGAATGACACGGGCTGCTCGGGGTAAGGCACTCGGCGACGGTACCCCAGTAGGCTCGGAACCGAGTGAGCACCAAGCGGTGCAGCCCTGTACCCTCCCGGTGTTCCCCATTCACCGCCGACATCGAGGATTGACCGGGTGGACTCCACCGAGCTCCGAATTGCCGCAGTGGTGCCGTGCCACAACGAGGAGGCTTCGGTCGCCAAGGTCGTCGCCGACCTGCAGGCCGCCGTGCCGGGAATCGTCGTCTACGTCTACGACAACCTCAGCACCGACGCGACCGCCGAACGGGCCCGCGCGGCCGGGGCGATCGTGCGCCATGAACACACCAAGGGCAAGGGCAATGTGGTGCGCCGCGCCTTCGCCGATATCGAGGCCGATATCTATCTGATGATCGACGGCGACGACACCTATGAGGCGTCGGCCGCACCGCTGATGATCAAGACACTGCTCGACGGCCCCTATGACCATGTGCTCGGTGTGCGTAAACAGGACGCGGGCGCATCGGCCTACCGCTCCGGCCACGAGACCGGAAACAAGGTGCTCAACGGCGTCGTCGGCAAGGTGTTCGGCGAGAACGTCGAGGATATGCTCAGCGGCTTCCGGGTGTTCTCACGCCGGTTCGTCAAGAGCTTCCCGGCCGTCTCGCGCGAATTCGAGATCGAAACCGAACTGACCGTGCACTCCCTGCATCTGCGGGTGCCGCAGACCGCGGTGCCGGTCGGCTTCCGTGATCGGCCCGCGGGCAGTGAGAGCAAGCTGCGCACCTACCACGACGGGTTCAAGATCCTGGCGCTGATCATCGGATTGGCCAGACATGAGCGGCCGGTCGCGTTCTACGGACTGTTCGGCACGCTGAGCTGGCTGGTCTCGATCATCCTGACCATCCCGATCGTGGTCGAGTTCTACAACACCCATGAGGTGCCGCGCTTCCCGACGCTGTTCCTCGGCTTCACCCTGCTGCTGCTCGGCAGCCTGGCCTGGACCGCCGGCCTGATCCTGGATGGCATCCGGCGCTCCCGGCACGAGGCCGCGCGACTTGTCTACCTGCGGTATTCGGCGGTCGGCGCGGATGACACCGGTGGAGCCGAGCGTTGACCACCTCGGCGGATCGGACCGCAACCGCCGCAACCGAATCGAACCCGGAACCGGCGCTGAGCGCGGATAGCGATACCGCCGTTGGGGATTCGACGGCACTGCCCGCGTCCGCCTCCGAATCCGGTGCCACCGAGCGGGATTCGAGCAGCACGGACAGCGACGCTCCGGCCACGAACCCGAACCGCGATTTCGGACGTCGGATCGTGGCCCGCTTCGGCGCCGCCACGATCGCCTTCACCATCATCGTCACGGTCTTCGGTGCGCTGTTCGCGTGGATCACCCCGCCGTTCTGGGGCCACGACGAGATCACCCAGTTCGGTCGCGCCTATCAGGTCGCGCACGGCGGGTTCCGACCCGAGCGGATCCCCGACAATCGCGGCATCTCCTACGGCGGCGATGTGCCATCGAGCATCACCGCGCTGATGGGCTACGCGCTGCACGATTACACGACCAATCCGGATGAGCCGGATCCGATGGTCGCCGATCCCGGCGCCTATGCCCGATTCGAGGGCGCCGCGGTGTCGAAGACCGAGGAAGCGGTCTGGTTCACCAATACCGCCGCCTACTCGCCGGTGCCGTATATCCCGGCCGCCATCGGCATTCGGCTCGCCGAACTGTTCGGGCTCAATGTCGGCGCCATGATGCTGCTGACCCGCCTGGCGGGCCTGGCCGTCTATCTCGCCCTCGTCGGATTCGGCCTCTACGCCCTGCGCGCGCATCGGGTGCAGTGGCTGGCGTTCACCGTCGCCGTACTGCCGATCGCGGTCTTCCAGGCGGGCACCGTCACCGCCGATACCCTGACCAACGCACTGGCCATTCTGGTCTCCGCGCTGCTGGTCAAGGCACTGTTCCTCGGCAACGGCCTCGGTCGCGTCGAAACCGCGGCGCTGCTGGCCGCGACCATCGCGCTGCCGGTCAGCAAGCCGACCTATGTACTACTGGCCATGCTCGTGGTGCTGGTGCCGACGGACCGGTTCGCCTTCGGCGGCAATTCCGGCTGGAAGCGTCTGCTCCCATGGGGTTTCGCGGCATTGGGCGCGGCGGCCTTCGCGGTCTGGATGAAGATCGCGGCACCGACCACCGACGGTATGGGCCTGATGCGCCCACCGCACCAGTGGAATTCGGTGCGGCCCAGCGATCAGCTGCACGGCATCCTCAGCGACCCGTTGGATTTCGTGAACGTCTTCGGCGAGAGCATCGCACTGCGCGACCAGCGGTGGTTCACTCAGTTCTTCGGTGAACTCGGCTTCGCCTACATCGACGTCCCCGCCCTGACGGTGCTGGCCTGCCTGCTCGCATTCGCGGTGAGCGTCGGTATCGCGGATCGGATGAACACCGCGACCGCCACCTTCCGGCGCACGCTGATCGTGGCGCTGACCGTGCTCGCGAGCGTCGCGATGATCTATGTGACGCTGTACATGTCGTTCACCCCGGTCGGCTACTACATCATCGACGGCGTACAGGGCCGGTACTTCGTACCGCTGGCGATCCTGGCGCTGGTGGTGCTGCTGCGCTGGATGCCATTGCGGCTCACCGATGTCCGCGGTCGGACCCCGGCCAAGGGTCCGGCGATCACGATTATCGCGGCCGCGCTGGTGGCCCTGATCGCCGCGCTCTGGAAGTACTACTCGATCGTCTGGGGCTGACAGACCCCCGCGCTCTCGGTTCGTGCCGAGCGACAACTGATTTCGGAAGGACATGGGTACCTCACCGGGTACACCCAGAACCCGAGCACACACCGACCGTCGGCCCGGGAGCTGAACCTCGGCGCTCCCAACATCCGGCCAGAGGCTCGCGGAGGCGGGAAGAGTTCAGGCGTTGACGGTCCGCTCGCCCGCATCGGCGTACGCGCGTTCGGTGCTGGCCTTGGCCGGACGCCACCAGCTCTCGTTATCGCGGTACCACTGGATGGTGGCGGCCAGCCCGGCACGGAAATCCGAATACCTCGGCGTCCAACCGAGTTCGGTGCGCAGCAGCGACGCATCGATCGCATAGCGCTGGTCGTGGCCGGCGCGGTCGGTGACATGGTCGAAGTCGTCCGGATCGCGGTCGAAGGCCTCGAGGATCATCCGCACCACCGACTTGTTGTCGAGTTCGCCGTCGGCACCGATCAGATAGGTCCGGCCGGTCCGCCCGCGCTCCAGGATGTCCCATACCGCGCGGTTGTGGTCATCGACGTGGATCCAGTCGCGCACCTGGTGTCCGGCACCGTAGAGCCGCGGCCGAACCCCATCGATGAGATTGGTGATCTGGCGCGGGATGAACTTCTCCACATGCTGATACGGCCCGTAGTTGTTGCTGCAGTTGGAGATCGTCGCGCGGACGCCGAACGAGCGGGTCCAGGCGCGCACCAGCAGATCGCTCGATGCCTTGGTGGCCGAGTAGGGGCTGGACGGGTTGTAGGGGGTGTTCTCGTCGAATGCGGGCCCGTCCGGGGTGAGATCGCCGTAGACCTCATCGGTGGAGACATGGTGGTAGCGCACCTCGTGGCGGCGCACCGCTTGCAGCAGCGAGTAGGTGCCGACGATATTGGTCTGCACGAACGGCCACGGTTCGGCGAGGGAGTTGTCGTTATGCGATTCGGCGGCGAAGTGCACCACGGCGTCGACACCGCTGACGAGTTCGTCCACCAGATCCAGATCGGCGATATCACCGTGTACGAAATCGATGCGGTCGGCCACCGAATCGAGCGAGGCCCGATTTCCCGCGTAGGTCAGGGCGTCAAGGACGGTTACAGTGGCGTCGGGCCGCTCGGCCACCGTCTGTTGGACGAAATTCGCACCGATGAACCCGGCCCCGCCGGTTACGAGCAGTCGCACCCCATGACCTTACGTCGCCGCGGCCGTGTGCCGACGCCGGAGCCGCTTCCCTGCGACCACCTGCGCAGCGAGAGTTTCTAATCTGTGAGCTTCATCACGCTAAGCGATTGTAAAGAAAGGCGATTAGTTCGGATTCCCGCAAAAAACCATGGTCAACGTAGTGATTTCAAAGAACCCACCAAGCTTCGGGTCGTGATGGTGAACAAAATTTGAATAAACGGTCACAAACGGTTCACCGCTCGTTAGCTGGTCTAGATTTCGATCGTCTAGTCCCCTCCGAACGCTTCACATCGAGGTCCAGAACAAATGCTGATGAGGAAATTCGCCGCGACGTCGGCACTGCTGATCGCCGCCATGGGCATCACTGCAGGTACCGTGAACGCGGCTCCGGCGGAGTCCGCCGACGCCCCGATCAACTTCACCGCCCACGCGACCGACACCCAGTCGATCATCTCGATCGACGCCGGCTCGCTGGTCGTCGAGGACAACGCCCTCAAGATCAAGGCCGCCAACGGCACCACCGTCGCGGGCACCCCGCTCACGGCTCGCATCGATGATTTCGAATTCCCGGTCGCGGCGGAGATCTCCGACCGCACCGCCACCCTGACCCCCCAGATCGACATGGCGCACGCCACCTACAAGCCGGTCGCGCTGCCCTTCGAGGACCAGGCCCCGTTCAAGACCCCGTACGACCGTGAGGTGGCCGCCTTCAACCGCATGAAGGACACCGTCGCCATGGGCGCCACCATCGGCACCCTGGTCGGTGGCCTCGGCGGCGGCGCCATCGGCTGCGTCCTCGGCGGTATCGCCGGTGCGACCGTTGCCTCGGCCGCCATCGTCGGTCTGTTCGGTGCGTTCATCCCGGCCGCCGCCATCGGCTGCCTCGGCGGCATCATCGCCGTCGGTGCGCTGGGCACCCTGGCCGGTCAGATCCTGATCACGGCTCCGGTTGCGATCGGTGCGGCGATCCAGTACTTCGCCACCACCTCCGCGCCGTTCAACGCGCCGAAGTAAGTCGAGCGACGGCTCTACACAACTGAAACGAGCCAGAAACCCCGCCCGGTCCGATCGGGCGGGGTTTCTGCTGTTTCGGTCGAATTACGGAACAGTGATTGCACGGTTCGACACGGCAGAGTCAGAAAAACTCGACCTGTCCAATAAATGAACAAAAGGTGAATGCAGTCGAACTAAATGGCGGCCGGAATTCGGCGCGCAGGGAATTCTTTGGACGACCACGGAAATTCCACAGCCGCGGCGCAAGCAAAGAACCCCGCCTCCCGACTGCCCGAAGGCACAGTCGGGAGGCGGGGTCGACTCGTCCGGCCGATCCAGGTCAAGCCGTCCGAGCCCGCTGCGGCTGCTCGAGTCGAGCGCGGACGAACCGGGATACCCGGGCCAGCGCCATCCTGCTCTCGGGCAGATTGGGGGCAATGGCCATGAAGGCGTGCACCTGACCGCGCCAGATCTCCAGCGCGTTCGGTACACCGGCCGCGGTCAGCCTGCGGGCCATCAGCTCGCAGTCATGGCGCAGCACCTCGTCCTCGGCGGCGATCAGCAGCACCGGCGGCAGAGTCGCCAAGGCGCCGTTGACCGGCGACATCATCGGATCCAGCTTGCCGTCCAACTCCGCACCGATCCGCACGACCGCCTCCAGCGCGGACAGCGGAAGATAGGGATCGCGCTCGACATTCACGTAGTCCCGCTTGGCCGCGTAGTCCAGATCGAGGAGCGGGCTCAGCCCCACCAGCCCACCCGGGGACGGCAGACCGGCCTCGATGGCGCGCAGTGCGGTGCTGAAGGCCAGGAACCCGCCCGCCGAATCGCCTGCCAAGACGATCCGGGACGGGTCCGCGCCGTGCCGCAGCAGCCAGCGGTAGGCGCTCAGACAATCCTCGATCGCCTCGGCGATACTGCGTCCCGGCAGTTGCCGGTAGTCGACATTGACCACGGGCAGTCCGGTGCGCCGGGCCAGGCTGGCCGCGATGGGACGATGGGTGCCCAGTCCGCAGATGGCGAAGCCGCCACCGTGCATGTACAGCACCGCGCCGTGCCGCAGGGCACGCGAACCACCCGACGGGCGCAGGATCTCCATTCGAAACCCGTTCAGCGCCACCTGTTCCCGATCGACGCCGCGCGGCTGCGGCCGTAACCGGGCCAGGGTGTCGATCGCGACGGCGCCGACCGGAATGGTCGCCCGGCTGACCGGAAACAGGCGCAATACCGGGCGCACCGCGCCGAGGCAGGTCGCCAGGAGCATTCGCGCCGGCGCGCTCGGGCCGTCCGGGTTCATCAGCAAACCCGGCTCACGCGGGTCGAATTCACTCACGCTGGTCGCCGACATCGCGCACCTACCTCACACTGGCGCGCCGAGCCCGACCGAACGGTTACCCAGGCAAGAGTCGACGCTGACATCTCACACGTACCCAGTGTGCGTCACTTCCCAGCAGGGGTGACACACTGATGTTTCAGAACATCACGGATGCGTGACCTACGCAACACTTATCGCCCGCCGCGCCCGGTTACCAAACGTTTGTGATCAATTTGTAGGCGAGTCGGAACCTCGCCGAAGCCGAGCCCGATGCGCCTGGCAGACTCGGGGACCATGCGCGGAATCATCTTGGCCGGTGGCACCGGTTCCCGGTTGCATCCGATCACGCGCGGGGTGAGCAAGCAGCTGGTCCCGGTCTACGACAAACCGATGGTCTACTACCCGCTGTCCACCCTGATGCTGGCGGGCATCCAGGACATCCTGGTCATCACCACCCCGGAGGATGCGGAGGCGTTTGCCCGCCTACTCGGCGACGGCTCGCAATTCGGCATCGCGATCAGCTATGTGGTGCAGCCGGAACCGGACGGACTCGCCAAGGCCTTCGTGCTCGGCGCCGACCACATCGGCGGCGACAGCGCGGCACTGGTGCTCGGCGACAATATCTTCCACGGCCCCGGTCTCGGCACCAGCCTCGAGCGCTTCACCGAAATCGACGGCGGCGCGGTCTTCGCATACTGGGTATCGGATCCGACCGCCTACGGCGTCGTCGAATTCACCGACGGCCGAGCGGTTTCGATCGAGGAGAAGCCCAAGGTGCCCCGATCCAATTACGCCATCCCCGGGCTGTACTTCTATGACAACGATGTCGTGGAGATCGCCCGCGGGCTGCGGCCGTCGGCGCGCGGCGAATACGAGATCACCGATATCAATCGCGCCTATCTGGAACAGGATCGGCTGCGCGTCGATGTGCTCGCCCGCGGTACCGCGTGGTTGGACACCGGCACCTTCGATTCGCTGCTGGACGCCGCCAACTATGTGCGCACCATCGAACAGCGGCAGGGCCTGAAGATCGGTGTGCCGGAAGAGGTCGCGTGGCGGCAGGGCTTCATCGACGATGAGCGGCTGTGCGCGCTGGCCGAACCGCTGGTGCGCTCCGGATACGGAAGCTACCTGCTCGATCTGCTCGAGCGCGGACGGGATTGGTGAGCGATGGAGTTCCATGAACTCGCCGTGCCGGGCGCATGGCTGATCACACCGCGCCAATTCGGCGATGACCGTGGCATGTTCTGCGAATCGTTCAAGACCTCGGAGTTCGAGAAGGTGACCGGTCGGCCGTTCGATCTGCGCCAGGTCAACTGCTCGGTCTCGGCGGCCGGGGTGCTGCGCGGCATCCACTACACCGAGGATCCGCCGGGGCAGGCGAAGTACGTGACCTGTGTGCGGGGTGCGTTTCTCGATGTGGTCGTCGACGTGCGGCCGGGTTCGCCGACCTACGGTCGCTGGGACAGCGTGGTACTCGACGATGTGGACCGGCGCTCGATGTTCCTATCCGAGGGGCTCGGCCATGCGATCCTCTCGCTGGCCGACAACTCGACCGTCACCTATCTGTGTTCGCTCGAGTACACACCCGAATTCGACCGGGATATCGATGCTTTCGATCCGCGGCTCGGCATCGAATGGCCCAAGACCGGTCTCGACGGTCAACCGCTGACCTATATCCGGTCTCCCAAGGACGCCGCCGCACCGCCCTTCTCGTAAACGCCGAACGCCACCGCCCCCGATGAGGGAGGGAAGCGGTGGCATTCGACTTACTGTCGGCCGGAAGGGGATTCAGCCGACGAGTTCCAACTCCGGCTCCTGCGCCCGCGCCTTGGCACGCTTGGGCAGGTAGGCCGTCATGGCGATGAGCGCACCGACGATGGCGACACCGGCGGCGAACTGCAGGCCTGGCCGGAAGTTGTCGAGCACCGCGGCCGGGGTGCTCGCCCCGTGGCTGCCCGAGGAGATGATCGCGGTGTTCACCGCGAGCACGATGGCCGCACCGACCTGCATGGAGGTCTGCAGCACACCGGCCGCCAGACCCTGCTCATCGTCATCGATGCCATTGGTCGCCTGAATGTTGATGGCGGGGAAGCCGACCCAGCCGATGCCGATCAGCAGCACCGCGGGCAGGATCATCGTCAGATACGACGGCGTGGTGTCCAGCCGCAGGAACAGCAGGTAGCCGATGGCCATCACGACCATGGTGACGGCGATGATCGGTCCGGTGCCGAACCGGTCGACGAGCTTATCGGAGAAGAACGCCGACGCGACCACCAGCAGACCCACCGGCAGCAGTGCCATGGCCAGCTTCAGCGGCGACCAGCCGAGCGAATCCTGCAGGTACAGGGTCACGATGAACTGCCAGCTGAAGTACGAACCCGCGACCGCGATGATCGCGAGGCTGGCCCGGACCAGCGTCACCTTGCGCAGGATGCCCAGGCGCACCAGCGGGTACTTCACCTTCTTCTCCACCGCGATGAATCCGGCGAAAAGCACGGCGGCGGCGATGAACGAAATGATGGTGCGCGGCGAGCCCCAGCCCGCCTCGGGTGCGGAGACCACGGTGTAGACCAGCAGCAGCATGCCCGCCGTGGACAGCAGCGCACCGAGAATGTCGTGCCCGCCCTCCTCGGCGGCCTCGTCCTTGGGCACCAGCACCCAGGCCGCACCCAGCGCGGCGAGCGCGATCGGAACCGGAAGCAGGAAGGTCCAGCGCCAGCCGATGCCGGTCATCAGACCGCCGAACAGCAGGCCCATGGAGTAACCGCCCGCACCGAACACGGTGTAGATGGACAGCGCCTTATTGCGGGCCGGGCCCTCGGCGAAGTTGGTGGTGATGATGGACAGACCGGTCGGGGCGGTGAACGCCGCGGCCAGGCCCTTGATGAAGCGGGTCAGGATGAGCAGCGGGCCGGAGGTGACCAGACCGCCGGCCAGCGAGGCAATTGCGAACACGGCGAGCGCGATCAGGAAGACCTTGCGTCGCCCGAGCAGATCGGCGGTGCGCCCGCCGAGCAGCAGCAGGCCGCCGTAACCGAGCACATAGCCGCTGACCAGCCACTGCAGGGTGGAGGTTGAGAGATCGAGTTCGGCGCCGATGGACGGCAGCGCGACACCGATCATCGAGACGTCGAGACCATCGAGGAACAACACAATGCAGAGCGTGATCAGCATGCCCCAGAGACGGGTGGACCATCTGATCGGATCGGTCGCCGTGGCGTCCGAAAGGGTTGCTGCAGAAGTCATGGGCGGAACATTACATGCGACAACATTAAATGCCAACACATTTAATGCGGTTGCATGGTTTGCTCCATAGCACTAAGATAGGGCCATGTCGAAGCCGTCGACAACAGAATTAGTAGGGCGCGATGTGGCGCCCGCCGGTTTGGTCGCCGAGTGGCGCGAGCTGCTCGACCGGCACGCCGCCGTGAGCTGTGCGCTCGAGAAGGAGCTGCAGGGCAAGCACGACATCGGACTCAGCGAATTCGAGACGCTGGACCGGCTGATCGACGCCGACTGCGGCAACTACCGGATGAGCGATCTCGCCAGCGACATCTATCTGAGCCAGAGTGCGCTCTCGCGCGCGGTGGCGCGCCTGGAGCGCGACGGACTGGTCTCGCGCAGCATGTGCACCGAGGACCGGCGGGCGATCTTCGTCTGTCTCACCGAAAAGGGCCGCGAGGTCTACGAATCGGCGCTGCCGACCCATCGCGAGGTGCTCGGGCGCACCTGGGGCGACCGCCCGAAGTGCTGAGCGGGCCAGCTACCCGGGCAGCTGCTAGATACTCTCGCGTGCCTCGTCGATGACGCGGCGCGCGTCAACCGCTGCCGATTTGATGTTCGCGAATGCCTTTCGGTACCGCTCGATTTCGGGTTCCTTGTCCAGGTACACCGGACCGGTGAACGCCTCGACATAGACCACCGGCGGCTCATGCAGTTCGCCCTGCGCCTCGGCGAATTCCAAGAGCACGAACCGGCCGGAATCCATGCCGTCGTGATAGCCGGAATCCGAGGGCACCAATTGAATTCGCACATTCGGCAGATCACACATGCGCCGCAGGTGGCTCAGCTGCTCGGCGGTCACCGCGTCACCACCGATGCGCCGCCACAGCAGCGCCTCGCTGATCACCACATCCAATTGCAGCGGCGCATCCTTGCGCGTGACCAGCGCCTGCCTGGCCATGCGCAACTGCACCCGGCGATCGATATCGGTCTCCGATGCCTCCGGCCGCGCGGACCGCAGCAGTGCGCGGGAATAGGCCTCGGTCTGCAGCAGTCCGGGGACCAGCTCGCTCTCATAGGTGGATAGCGCGCGAGCGGCCTCCTCCAGCCCGATGTACACCTCGAAGCCCTCGGCGATCACATCGCTGTAGCCGGTCCACCAGCCCCTGGCCTTGGTCTCCCTGGCCAGCGCGGTCAGTGGTTCGACGAGATCGGTTGGCGCACCGTAGATCTTGCACATGGCCTCGACGTCCAGGCTGCGCAGCGAGGTCTGACCGGTTTCGATGCGCCAGATCTTGGCCTCGGACCACTCGAGCTGCTGGGCCGCCATCCTGGTGGTCATCCTGGCCCGATTGCGCAGATCACGCAGATGTCGTCCGAGCTGCCTGCGCGGCATGGTCGAACCGGTCGTGCCCTGCGGTAAAGCCATGCTTCCCCCTCGCGCCATGCGCCGAATCACCCGGATGTCCTCCCGAGTCTGCCGGTCCGGCGCGTCTCCAACCGGTATCCGCAACAGATATCCGGATATCCGAACAGCATTGTTTCACAGTAAAACTGACACAGGTCACGATGGGCGTCCCAGATACGCCGGTGGCGCACGAGCGCCGAAGAGGTTCCCGCTCGGGATGATCCGGCAATTCAGCCTGGTTCTACTTCCGCGCGTCGCGCTTGCGGAAGCGCCAGAACTGCACGGCACGAACGTCTTCGGAGAGCTGGTTGACCGGCTCGGCGACATCGGAGAGCGCCTGGAACAGATCGTCGGCGAGATCGGCGATGTGTTCGACCCTGGACGCCAACTTGGCGGCGTTCTCGAGGAATTCGAGCAGTAGGCGCACCACGGCCGCGACGGTCAGGCCGAGCGGTACCGCGAGCAAACCGGTCAGCACCCCGAGAACCGCCGAGACCTGCCACATCAGGACCGTCAGCGCGATCGGGATACCGATCGCGAAGGCCAGGCCGAGCATGTAGGCGAGGGGCAGCAGGGTCCGGGTCGCGGGACGGTGGAACTGCACGTCGAGCAGGCCGCGGGCGGCCTCGGCGCTCCAGGCGCGCGGACTTTCGAAGGGTTCGGCGGGTTCCGGCTCGTCCGTACCGCGCGCGAATCGCCTCGACGCATTCTCTTTCCAAGCGATCCAGCGTGATTCGGTTTCGAGTTCGGCCGAATCCGGCGCCTCGACCGCGGCGGGCTCATCGAGCCCATTCGTCGCCCGGCCCCCCGTCGAATCGCTTCGCGATGCACGCCCACCCGTCACTGGACCGCCGCCCCCCATCGAATCGCTTCGCGATGCTCACTCATATGGCGATCCTTCCCCCATTTCCACGGCCCGCCAATAGATGCCCGGGTGATAGCTATTGCGCACCGGGTGAGACGAATCCGACAGTCAACAAGATCTTTTGTACAACCCGTAACGCTCTGCCCACCCCGTCCCGATACCCACCACGTATGCAGGACCCAGGTCTATCGGGGAATGGAGAAAAACAGTGCGCACCACGTTTCCGACTTCCGCTTCGGCGGCAGATATGACTGCCGCGGCGCAGGACTACATCCAGCGCGGGTGGACGATCGCTGAAACGGCCAACGGGATCTGCCTGATCACCGACGAGGACGTATCGGGCATCGAGATCAGCGGTGAGCTGGCCGGCGAGGTTCGCCGGTACCTGCGCGCTAACGACCTTGCCGGCCCGGTGATCGAGATCCCCGGTGCCGAGCGTCGCGAGATCCACTTGGTCACCGGCCTGCGCAAGGCCGCGATGGCGCTGGAGGCACTGCGCGAGGCGGGCGCCACCGTCTACACCGACGGCGACGGCATCCCGCTGCCCCCCACCCAGCTCACCACCGGCGAGGCATGCTGGGGCGTCGCCCCGGGCGAGGCCCGCTGGATCCCGCCGGTCGTCGCGCTCGGCGCGGCCGTTCGCTCGGCGCTCACCCGGCGCGGCGCATCCGCCGTGGCCAGCGTCGCCTGCTGAGCTCACGCATCCGTCGGGCGGGGTCCGCACTGCCCTGACCGACCGTGACCGGTATCCGTTCATTCGCGGATACCGGTCATTCTTGTTTCCGCATGCGCAGACATCCATCGCGCGCGATGATGTGGATATGGCCCAGATCACTGATGACACCCGGACGCTGTTGCGGACCTGCCCGCTATGCGAGGCGGTCTGCGGACTCGAGCTCACCCTCGACGCGCAGGACCGGGTGACCTCGGTTCGCGGTGATCGGGACGATCCGTTCAGCAGGGGGTTCATCTGCCCCAAGGGGGCCAGCTTCGGACATCTGGATCAGGATCCGGATCGGCTGACCGCCCCGATGATTCGGGATCGGGCCACCGATACCTGGCGCACCGCCTCCTGGGACGAGGCATTCGATCTGATCGCCGAGCGGTTCCCGGCGATCGTGGCCGAGCACGGAAATCAATCGGCAGCACTGTATCTCGGCAATCCGAACGCGCATACGGTCGCGGGGGCGCTGTATGTACCCGTGCTGATCCGGGCGCTCGGCACCAAGAATCTGTACTCGGCGAGCACCGCCGACCAAATGCCCAAGCAGGTGGCGAGCGGATTGATGTTCGGGGATCCACTGACCGTGCCGGTACCGGATCTGGATCGCACCGACTATCTGCTCATGCTCGGCGCGAATCCGCTGGAGTCGAACGGATCACTGTGTACCGCACCGGACTTCCCGGGCAGGCTGAAGGCGCTGCGCAAGCGTGGCGGCAAGTTCGTCGTGGTCGATCCCCGGGTGACCAGGACCGCGAAGCTCGCCGACGAGCACCTGTTCATCCGGCCCGGTAGCGATGCCTATCTGTTGTTCGGGATCGTGCATACGCTGTTCGCGGAAAACCTGACCGATATCGGGGTCGAGGTGGCGGGACTGGACGAGGTACGCAACGCCGCCGCGGAATTCACTCCCGAGGTGGTCGCTCAGCGAACCGGCGTACCCGCCGAAACGGTACTGCGGCTCGCCCGTGAGCTGTCGGCCGCGCCGACCGCGGCGGTCTACGCGCGCATCGGCACCTGCACAGCCGAATTCGGTACGGTCACGCAGTGGCTGGTCGAGGTGATCAATGTGCTCACCGGCAATTTGGACAGACCCGGCGGCGCCATGTTCGCGAATGCCGCGGCCGGTGGCATCAATCGCACCAAGCCGTTCCGCACCGGGCGCTGGGCCAGCCGGGTGCGCGAGCTGCCCGAGGCGATGGGCGAACTTCCGGTGGCGACGTTGGCCGATGAGATCATCACGCCAGGGGCCGGACAGGTGCGCGCGCTCGTCACCGTCGCCGGGAATCCGGTGCTGTCCGCGCCGAGCGGGCCGCGGCTGGATGCGGCGTTCGCGGAGCTGGAATTCATGGTGAGCGTGGACCGGTACCTGAACGAGACCACCCGCCACGCCGATGTGATCCTGCCACCGCCGCGGCCGGTGCAATCGCCACACTACGATTTCGCGCTGCTGCAGTTCGCGGTCCGCAATTACGCGCGGTACTCACCGCCCTTGGTGCCACTGGGTGAGCAGCCCTCGGAGGCCGCGGTGCTGGCACGCCTCGGGGCAGCGCTGACCGGCCAGCCGCATTCGGGCGCCGACGGACCGGATCCGTTGACCGCCGTGGACGAGTTGGTCATCGCGGGCACACTGCACAAGGCGGGTATGGCGGAGCGGCGGCCCGAACTCATCGGGGCGAACAGCACCGAACAGCGCATCGATATGCTGCTGCGGCTCGGGCCGTATGGCGAATGGAATGCCGACGCGAGCGACGGGCCCGAAGGCGGTAGCTCGCGTAACCACGAAGGGCCCCCGGAGCGCCGTGATCAATACAGCACGCTGAATCTGCGGGTGCTGCTGGACAATCCGCACGGCGTCGATCTCGGTCCGCTGCAACCGCGACTGCCGGGAGTGCTGCGTACGGCATCCAAGAAGGTGGAGTTGGCGCCGCAGCCATTGCTGGACGATGTCGCGCGGATGCGCTCCCGGCTCGCCGACGCCGCGCCGGACGTGGTGTTGATCGGACGGCGGCAACTGCGATCCAACAATAGCTGGATGCACAATATCCCCACGCTGGTCAGCGGATCGAATACCTGCACGCTGCATATCAATCCGGCGGATGTGGCGCGGTTGGGGCTCGGCACTACCGCCGTGGTTAAGTCCGCCGCCGGGACGCTGACCGTGCCGCTGGAGCCGACCGAGGCCATCATGCCGGGGGTGGTGAGCCTGCCGCACGGTTGGGGTCATACCGATAGTGCGCAGCCGGTGGCCAGGGCGCACGCCGGGGTGAATGCCAATGTGCTGACCGATGATTCGGTCGTTGACGTGCCGTCCGGGAATGCGGTCTTCAATGGCGTTCCGGTGACCTTGACACCCGCCTGAATTCATCCCGAATCCGACCGGCCGCGCATAAGATCCCGGCCGGTCGGATTGTGGCTAACTCACGGAAACCCTTGCGCTGACCAAACATTCAGTGCATTCTCAACGTGGATTTCGCTGCTTTGCCGGACTAAAATGGACGAAATTTCGGTTTAGTCGCGGGTTCAGCGCGGAACCTACTGAGTCGTGCCGGATTCCAGCTACCAGAGGGGGCGCAGATGCCCGGTACAAGTTGCGGCAGTGACGGCGAGCACGAACTACAGGACAGGTACGGCACGCAGGACCGGGCCGAACGCTTCTACCAGGACCAAGTGCTCGATCGGCTGAATCCGACAATGATCGAATTCATCGCCAGGATGGATATGGCCTTCATCGCCACCGCGGATGAACACGGCGAATGCGATGCCAGTTTCCGCGCCGGTCTGCCCGGTTTCCTGCACGTGATCGACGACCGCACGATTGCCTACCCCGAATACCGGGGCAACGGCGTCATGGCCAGCCTCGGCAACATCCTGGAGAACCCGCACGTAGGCATTCTGCTGATCGATTTCGTCCAGGACCTGATCGGACTGCACATCAACGGCTCGGCCCGGATCGTCGACGATCCCGCACTGCGCCACACCGTGCCCGAACTCCCGAAGAGCGTCAAAGGACGTGCCGCCGAGCGCTGGGTGGTGGTCGATGTCGAGGAGGCGTACATCCACTGCCGTAAGCACATCCCGCATCTGGTACCCGCGGCACGGGAGCAGCGGGATTGGGGTACCGACAATGTGCGCGCGAAGGGCGGGGACTACTTCGGCGCGAAGGCGCAGGTCAACGGCGAGGTCCTGGTTCCGCGCTGATCCGGCGGGTTCCCTCAGCGGAGCTTGAAGATGACCACGCGCTGGACGATGAAGTTGATGACCGTGGCGGTGCCCTGAGCGATCACGAAGGCCAGCGGCTGGCGCCACCAATCGCCGGGGAGGGTGGCGTAGAGCACCTGGTTGATGCCGACCTGGACGGCGAAGGTGACGGCGTAGAGGATCACCACCGCGACGAACCGGGCGCGACTCGGCGGGGCCTGGAAGGTCCAGCGGCGATTGATCAGGTAGGCGGTGGTGGTGCCCGCAATGAAACTGATCGACTTGGCGACGCTGACCGGCAGGCCGATCAGATTCAGCAGGAAGCTGTAGATCCCGTAGTCGACGATGGCCGACAGGCCGCCGGTGAGGGTGAAGCGGACGATCTGCGTCTTCAGGTCGACTTCGGTGCTGTTTTCGATTCGGCGCTCCCGAGGCCCTACCTGCTTATGCAGGCCGCCTCCTTCGGGCGCGTCGCTCGCGCCGGCAGACTCGTCGACCGGCGGCAGTTCGGCCGGGAGCGGCAGGTGGGGTTCGGCTTGCACGCCGACGAGCGTAACGGCGTGACGAGGAACACGCGGACCGAGCACCGCTTGGGCATTTGTCCGGCGCGATGGAACCCATGTCGGACCTCACATACTGGGGAGTACGGCGACGCCGACCGGATCTCGGCTCATGCATGTAGCCTCTATGCCGATGTCCACGAAAGCTCCGACCGCCACCACAACCGGTAACACCGGCAATGTCACCGACGGCACCTTCACGCTGCCGACGCGGACCAAGGCATTGACCGGGTGGGGTCGCACCGCACCAACATCTTCCGAAGTGCTCTCGACCAGCGATCCCGAACTGATCGCCAAGGCCGTCGCCATGGTCGCCGAGGACAACGACTCCAAGCCGGCCCATCTGCGCCGCGGCATCATCGCGCGCGGGTTGGGACGCTCCTATGGCGATCACGCGCAGAACGCGGGCGGCCTGGTCGTCGATATGACGGCGCTGAACAATATCCACCGGATCGACCGGGACACCCGGATCGTCGACGTGGACGGCGGCGTCAGCCTGGACCAGCTCATGAAGGCGGCCCTGCCGTTCGGGCTATGGGTTCCGGTGCTGCCCGGCACCCGCCAGGTGACGATCGGCGGCGCCATCGCCTCCGATATCCACGGCAAGAACCATCACAGCGAGGGCAGCTTCGGCAACCACGTGCGCTCGATCGATCTGCTCACCGCCGACGGGCAGGTGCAGCACATCACGCCCAAGCGCAATGCCAAGCTGTTCTGGGCGACCGTCGGCGGCAACGGGCTCACCGGCATCATCCTGCGCGCCACCATCGAGATGGCGCCCACCGAGACGGCATACTTCCTCAACGACGGCGTGAAGACCACGACGCTCGATGAGACCATCGCCGCGCACAGCGATGGCAGTGAGGCGAACTACACCTACTCGAGCGCGTGGTTCGACGTGATCAGTCCGCTGCCGAAGCTCGGCCGGGCCACCATCACCCGAGGTCGCCTCGCCAAGGTCGACGAACTGCCCAAGCGATTGCAGCGCAAGCCGCTGAAATTCGATGCGCCCCAACTCATGACGGTTCCGGATATCTTCCCGAACTGGACCATGAACAAGCTGACGCTGATGTCCATCGGCGAGGCGTACTACCGCATGGGCGGCAACTACACCGGCAAGGTGCAGAATCTGACGCAGTTCTACCACCCGCTCGACATGATCGCGGAGTGGAACCGCGGCTATGGTTCGAATGGCTTCCTGCAGTACCAGTTCGTGGTACCGACCGAGGCGGTCGAGGAATTCAAGCGGATCATCATCGATATCCAGGCCTCCGGGCACTACTCGGCGCTCAACGTTTTCAAGCTGTTCGGTCCGGGTAATCCGGCACCGCTGAGCTTCCCGATGCCGGGCTGGAACATCTGCGTCGACTTCCCGATCAAGCCGGGGCTGAACGAGCTGGTGAGCGAGTTGGACCGCCGCGTCATGGAGTTCGGCGGGCGGCTGTACACCGCGAAGGATTCCCGCACCACCGCGGAGACCTTCCACCAGATGTACCCCCGGATCGACGAGTGGATCAAGATCCGCCGAAGCGTCGATCCCACAGGCGTATTCATGTCCGATATGGCGAGAAGGCTGGAGCTCCAGTGATTAATGCCGTAGGCAACCCGCAGACCATTCTGCTGCTTGGCGGAACCTCGGAGATCGGCTTGGCGATCTGCGCCGAGTACCTGCGCAAGAGTCCGGCGCGCATCATTCTGGCCGCACTGCCGGGCGATCCGCTGCGCGAGGATGCCGTCGCCCAGATGAAGGCGGCGGGCGCGACCGAAGTCGATGTCATCGACTTCGATGCGCTCGATACCGACAGCCACCCGAAGGTGATCGACGCGGCCTGGGACGGCGGCGATGTGGATGTCGCCATTGTCGCCTTCGCGCTGGACGGCGATCCGGAAGAGCTGTGGCAGAACCAGCGCAAGGCCGTGCAGGTCGCCGGGGTCAACTACACCGCGGCGGTTTCGGTCGGCGTGCTGGTCGGCGAGAAGATGAAGAAGCAGGGCTTCGGGCGGATCATCGCCATGTCCTCGGTCGCGGGTGAGCGGGTACGTCGCTCGAACTTCGTCTACGGCTCGACCAAGGCCGGACTGGACGGGTTCTACCTCGGCCTCGGCGAGGCACTGCGCCCACACGGCCCGCGGGTGCTGGTGATCCGGCCGGGCATGGTGCGGACCAGGTTCTCCGCGCACGTCAAAGAGGCTCCGCTCACGGTCAACAAGGAAGACATCGCGGCGCTGGCGGTTTCGGCGTCGCAGCGGGGCAAGGAATTGGTCTGGGCACCGGGCACCTTCCGCCTGGTGATGATGATCCTGCGCCATATCCCGCGCCCGATCTTCCGCAAGCTGCCCATCTGATCTCCCCGAGCCGCACCTCGTCCACCGCGCACGCCTTGCGCGGGACGGGTGCGGCTCGTCTGTATCCGCAACACGCGGTTCCGTGGCAGCCCAGAGCCGACGCCGTTATAAAGTCCGGCATCAGCGCACGCCGCGGCGGCGTCGCGGTTCGCCGGGACCGGTCGATGCGGGATTCGGCACCCTGCCCGTGCGAGCGGCCGGGCGGCGTGGCAAGTTCGGAGCCGACCTCGAGCCGTCGCATTGTCGAAGGAGCACTCCGTTGAGCACAGTCACGGCAGAACGCGCCGAGCACTCCGCACCGGAGCGTGGCCGTGGGGCGCTGCTGGTCCGGCATATCGGCTCCGGGGTGGGTGAAGCGGTGCTGGCCGCGGTGGTCGCGACGGTGGTGGCCGCCATTGGGCTGGCGGCGTTTTCGATGGTGCAGTGGCCAGCGTTCAATTCGTCCAATGTGACCCGTGCGCTGACCACCGTCGGGCAGGTCGGGGCCGCGGTGCTGCTGGGGGTGGCGATCTGGCTGGTGCGGGCGGGGCGGTGGCCCTGGGCGGCGAAAGCGCTTTCGTGGGCGGGGATTTCGACGTTCGTCACGGTAACGCTCGGAATGCCGCTGGCGGCGACGAAGCTGTATCTGTTCGGCGTCTCGGTGGATCAGGAATTCCGCACCGAATATCTGACGCGGCTGACCGATAGCGCGGCGCTGCACGATATGACCTACGCCGACCTGCCCCCGTTCTATCCCGCCGGGTGGTTCTGGATCGGCGGTCGGGTGGCGAATGTGCTCGGGATGGATGGCTGGGAGGCGTTCAAGCCGTATGCGATCGGGTCGCTCGCGGTCGTCGCGGTAATCGCATACGTCTTGTGGTCCAAGCTGATTCGCGCCGACTGGGCGATCGGGGTCACCGCGGCGACGACCGCGGTGACGGTGGCCTACGCGTCGCCGGAGGCCTACAGCGCGGTCATCGTGCTGCTGCTGCCACCCGCGCTGGTACTCGCGTGGGGTGCGCTGTACCGCCCGCTCGCGGTGTCGAGCGCGGTTGCGGGCACGGCATCGGATGTCGAAGCGGCGACCGGTGGCGCTGTCACGTCAGGTCACGCTGCGGCACCGAGTACCGATGGCATCGCGAGCAGCGCCGCAGCATGGGATGGCGCAGCCGCGTCGGTCGACAGCGCGGATGACGGTGGTGCGGATCGCGCCACGGCCGGGGGCTGGGGTGCGGTGCTCGGCGCCGGTCTGTTCCTCGGGATGGCGGCCTCGTTCTACACGCTGTACTTCGCGGTGGCGGCCTTCGCGGTCGGACTGATGGGTCTGGTCTCGGCGGGGCTCGCGGTGAACCGGTCTCGGCGCGGGGCCGGATCGGGTGTGGTGTGGCGGGCGGCGGTGCCGCCGCTGGTCCGGTTGCTGGCGATCGGCGCGATCGCGGGTGTGGTCGCGCTGGTCGTGTGGCTGCCCTTCGTACTGAAGATGCTCAGCGGGACAATGCCGAGTTCGGGGACGGCGTTCCATTATCTGCCGGAAGGCGGGGCGGAGTTGCCATTGCCGATGGCGGAGTTCTCGCTGCCCGGCGCTTTCTTCCTGCTCGGGACCGCTTGGCTGGTGCTGCGGGCCGGATCGTCACGGCGGGCGCAGGCGCTCGGCATCGGTGTGGTGGCGATCTACCTGTGGTGCCTGCTGTCGATGACGGCGACCGCGGCGGGCACGACATTGCTCTCGTTCCGGCTGACGCCGGTGCTCGAGGTGCTGCTCGCGGCGGCCGGTGCCTTCGGTTTCGTCGAGGGCGCACGGGAGGCCTACCGGGCCTTGAACGAGCCGGGGCGGTTCAAGATCGCGGTGGTCGTGGTCGCCGTCGTCGGCGCGCTCGCGTTCACCCAGGACATCCCGCGGGTGCTGAAGCCAGAGATCACCACCGCCTACACCGATACCGACGGCCATGGCGAGCGCGCCGATAAGCGGGCTCCCGGCGCGGCGGCGCACTACCGCGATATCGATGCGGCACTGCTCGCACAGACCGGCCGACCACGCTCGGATTCGGTCGTACTCACCGCCGATACGAGCTTCCTTTCCTTCTACCCGTACTACGGTTTCCAGGCACTCACCTCGCACTACGCGAACCCGCTCGCCGATTTCGCCGGCCGCGCCGCGACCATCGAGGCCTGGAGCAAGCTGGAATCCCCCACCGCGCTGGTCGACGCGCTGAACAAGAGCCCATGGCGCGCGCCGGACGCGTTCCTCTTCCGCAGCAGCGGTGACGACTACACCCTGCGCCTGGCCAAGGACGTCTACCCCAACGACCCCAATGTGAAGCGCTACACGGTGAGCTTCCCCAAGAAACTCTTCGCTGACCCGCACTTCACCACCACCGTTATCGGCCCGTTCACCCTGGTCGTGGTCAATCGCTGACCCGCTCGATTCATCAGTGCTACCGCTGTGAACGGTCTCGTCGTCGACGCATGATTGCGCGAGGACATGGGTAACTTGCCGGGGACCGACCAACCGAACCCGCATTGACCGACGGCAGCCTCGCGGCACTCGAGCCGCAGCTGTTGCCGGGCGGGACACAGGGTAGTTGGGTACGGTGAACGGCTGATTCAACCGATAACGGGAGAAGTTTGTTTTGCGGATCGAGGCACCACCGGCAATAGGCGTCGTCACCAGGGGATCGACACCGGCTGGCGGGCCTGGACCTGATCGGCGAACGGCCGAGCCGACACGGCGACGGATCCGGGTCGGCCGGAGTGATCTGGTCGTCTCGGTGGGCTATCTGGCGCTGGCCGTCACGGTGCTCTCGGGGCAGTGGCGCAATACCCACAGCGGGTATCTGATCAAGAGTGGTCAGGACCAGACCATGTGGGAGTGGTTCTTCGCGGTCACCGCCCATTCGGTGGCGCATCTGGAGAATCCGCTCGGCACGAATCTGCAGAACTTCCCGGCCGGGGTGAACATGATGGCCAATACCGCCATGTTCGGGGTCGGGGTGCCGTTGACGCCGGTCACGCTGCTGTTCGGGCCGACGGTCACCTTCGTACTCGTTCTCACGCTCGGGCTCGCCAGCACCGCCATCGCCTGGTACTGGCTGTTCTCGCGGGAGTTGGTGCGGTCCCGGCTCGCCGCCGCGATCGGCGGATTGTTCTGCGGATTCGCGCCCGCGATGATCTCGCACGCCAATGCGCACCCGAACTTCGTAATGCTGGTGCTCCTGCCGGTCATCGCCCTGCTGCTGATCCGGATCGCACGCCGAGCGACGGCGGACCCGACCGACGACTCCGGCGCGAGCATCGCAAAGACCAGGCCGCGCAGGCGAGTTCGCGATGCGGTCGCGCTCGGTCTGCTGGTCGCGACGCAGATCGCACTCGGCGAGGAACCGCTGCTGATCTTCGCGCTCGCCTTCGGGCTGTTCGCCGTCGTGTACTACCTGCACACACCGCGCACCGGCTGGCGGGTACTGCGCGCGGTCGCGCCGACCGTCGCATTGGCGGCGGTGATCACCCTGATGCTCACCGAGATTCCACTGTGGTGGCAGTTCTTCGGACCGCAGAGTTATCGCTCGATCGATCACGGGCCGATGGGCAACGATCTGAAGGCGATCGTGCAGTTCCCCTCCGAATCGCTGGGTGGGCTGTTCGCGCCGGGGCAGTACGTGGCCATCAACGACACCGAGCAGAACGCCTACTTCGGCTGGCCGCTACTGCTATTGCTGGTCGTGACGGTCGCACTGTTCTGGCGCGACCGGGTGGTCCGGGCCGCGGCCGCGGTGATCGTGGCCTTCGGTGTGCTGTCAGTGGGTGCGGTTGCCATGTTGGGCAAGCAATCGACCGGAATCGAATTGCCATGGCAGTGGGCCGAAAAGGTCCCGCTGCTCAATACCGTGCTGGAGACCCGGCTCACCATGGCGGCAATTCCGGCCATCGCGGCGGTGCTGGCGCTGGCGACGCAGCGGGCGGTCACCTGGTGGCGGCGGTCACCGGTCGATTGGCGGCCACTGGCCTGGTTCCCGGCGCTGGCCCTGGCGTTGGTTCCGCTCGCCCCGACGATCCTTCCGGTGATCGAGCGCGCGCCCACGCCGGAGTTCTTCGCCGACGGGACCGTGCGGCAGTACGTGAGCGGCGGTTCGGTCGTGCTGGTGCCGCCACCGCGCCCCGCCGGGGCGCAGGCGCTGCGCTGGCAGGCCGACGCGAATTTCGACTTCCCACTCGCCGGCGGCTATTTCGTCGGCCCGACCGGCGCGAATAAGAAGGGCATCTACGGACCGGACTTCCGCCCGACCACCGCCCTACTGGTCCGCGCCCAGGACACCGGCGACGTCCCGCCCATCGACGCCGAGACCCGGGCGCAGGCATTGGACGATCTGCACTTCTGGGAGGCCGATGTGGTCGTACTGCCCGCGACCAAGAATTCCGAGGTGCTGCGCACCACCATGACCCAACTGCTCGACCTCGCGCCGCGACAGGTCGATGACGTGTGGCTCTGGGACGTCCGGCCGCTGCGCTAGCCGGGGTGCGGAGCATGGATCATCTCGGTGGCGGGGGTCACCAGCGGGGGTGGTTAGCATGGTCCCTCGTGCGACCGGACCGAACTTCTGCGGCGTTCACCCGCAACCGCTTGATCGCCCTCGTCTCCGGACTTCTCGGATTCGTGCTGGCGCTGCTGACACCGTTGCTGCCGGTGAAACAGGACCAGGCCGCGCTCGACTGGCCGCAGGCGGGCAGCACCAGCGTCGAGGCCGCACTGGTGTCGTATGTGCCGCTGCGGCTGCATGCGACGCTGCCGTGTTCGGTGGTCACCGCCGGGCCGGGCACGGTTGTGTCGACCATTCCGGTCGCGTCGGGTCAGGCGAGCGCCAAGGGGCTGGTCGTCTCGATCGCCGATGGCACGCTCTCGGTGCTGCAGCGCGATATTCCGCTGCTGTCGGCGCCCGTCGCGGAGATCGCCGGGTGCGAGTCCGTCACCATCGACTCGACGGCGGCGGCGACCACGGTGGAATTCGTCGGTGTGAAACGCCAGGACGGTACGCCGTTCCGCAATGCCGTCACCCGTGATATCCGCCCGCAGGTGGTCGGCGTCTTCACCGATCTGGACGCCGGGAAGCTCGATGGCGCGAAACTGCACGCCGATATCGACGCGCGCTTCTCCTCGACACCGTCGGCACTCAAACTCGGTGCCATGATCGCCGCGGCGATCTGCACCATCATCGCGCTGATCGCACTGCATCTGCTCGACAATGCCGATGGACGGCGGGCCCGCCGCTTCCTGCCCGCGCACTGGTGGCGGTTCACCCTGGCCGATGCCGCGGTGCTCGGCATCCTGGTGCTGTGGCATTTCATCGGCGCCAACACCTCCGACGACGGCTACATCTTGAATATGGCCCGGGTCTCCGAACATTCCGGGTACATGGCCAATTACTACCGGTGGTTCGCGGTGCCCGAGGCTCCGTTCGGCTGGTCCTACGAGGTACTGGCCTGGATGACCAGGATCTCCGATGCCAGCCCGTGGATGCGGCTGCCGACGCTGGCCGCCGGAATCGTGTGCTGGATGGTGATCAGCCGAGAGGTGCTGCCGCGCTTGGGCGCCCGGGTGCGCAGGAATAAGGTCGCGCTGTGGACGGCCGGGCTGGTCTTCCTCGCCTTCTGGCTGCCCTATGACAACGGACTGCGCCCCGAACCGCTGATCGCCGCGGGCGCGCTGCTGACCTGGTGCTCGATCGAGCGGGCCATTGCCACCGGGCGGCTGCTGCCCGCCGCGGTTGGTGTGCTGATCGCGGCATTCTCGTTGGCGGCCGGTCCGACCGGGCTGATCTGTGTCGCGGCGCTGATCGCGGGGTCGCGGCCGATGCTGCAGATCATTATCCGGCGGGCCCGCGATGCCGCGGGAACCCTGGCCGATACCGAACCTCGGACTGCTACCGCTCCGGCCGATCACAGCACCTCGCGCCTGGCCTCCGTTTTCCGCTACGCGGCGCTGCTCGCGCCGGGACTCGCGGCCGGAACTCTCGTGCTGGTTGTGGTTTTCGCCGATCAGACGCTGGCGACGGTCATGGAAGCGACCCGGGTGCGCACCCTGGTCGGGCCGAATGTGGCCTGGTTCGACGAACGGACCCGCTGGGATTCGCTATTGATGCTCTCGCCGGACGGATCGCTGGCCCGGCGCTTCGGTGTGCTGATCATGCTGCTGTGCCTGCTGGTCTGTGTACTGCAGGTGCTGCGGAAGGGGCGGATTCCCGGCACGTCGCGTGGGCCGTCGGTGCGGATTCTCGGCATTGTCTTCGCCTCGCTGCTGCTGATGATGTTCACCCCGACCAAGTGGACCCACCACTTCGGCGTATACGCCGGGCTGGCCGGGTCACTGGCCGCGCTCGCGGCGGTCGCGGTCGGCACCAATGGGATTCGGTCACCGCGTAACCGCGCACTGTTCGCGGCGGCGGTGCTGTTCCTGCTGGCGATCACCTTCACCGGCTCCAATGGCTGGTGGTACGTCTCCAGTTACGGCGTGCCGTGGTGGGATAAGGCGCCGCTGATCGCGGGTAAGGGCCTTTCCACGCTGTTCCTCGGGCTCAGCGCGGTTGCGCTGGTGGCCGCGGTGTGGCTGCACTATCGCGCGCCCTACCGCGAGAAGTCCGATGCGCCGGGCCGTTTCGAGCGTTATGCCTCAGCGCCGTTGACCATCGCGGCTGCGCTGCTCGTACTGTTCGAGGTCGCCTCGCTGGCCAAGGCGGCGGTCACGCAGTACCCGGCGTACTCGATCGCGAAGTCGAATCTCCAATCGCTGAACGGAAATACCTGCGCGCTCGCCAATGAGGTGCTGGTGGAGACCGATACCGCCGACTCACTGCTGCTCCCCTACACCGGCTCCCCCGCCGATGGACTGTCGACGGAATCAAAGGGATTCACCCCGAGCGGCGTGGCCGCCGACCTCACCGCCGATGCCGAGGAGACGGTGACCGGCGGTGCGAATTCGGTCAATAAGGATTCGAAGAACAAGACCACCAACACCACCGGCGCCGGTACCGGCGGCGGCACCAGTCAGCAGGCCGGAATCAACGGCAGCACCGTGGCCTTGCCCTTCGGACTGGATCCGACGCGGACTCCGATCATGGGTAGCTACCAGGAGAACGAGCAGCAGCAGGCCAAGCTGACCTCACAGTGGTACCGGCTCGATCTGACCGACAGCATGCGCAACGATCCGGCCTACCGAGTGCTCGCCATTACCGCGGCGGGCCGCATCCGCTCGGTCGACGCCGACGGCGTTGTCACCTACGGACAGGAACTGCACCTGGAGTACGGCGTGCGCGGAACCGACGGTGCGGTGCAGACGCTCGGTTCGGTCGATCCGCTCGATATCGGGCCCGCCCCGTCCTGGCGCAATCTCCGTGTGCCACTGGACAAGTTGCCGACCGAGGTCGATGCGGTGCGGCTGGTCGCGGTCGACAACGACATCACCAAGAAGCAGTGGCTGGCCGTCACCCCGCCCCGGCTGCCCAAGCTGGCCACCCTGAATTCCGTTGTCGGCCGGACCGATCCGGTTCTGCTCGACTGGCATGTCGGCCTCGCCTTCCCCTGCCAGCGCCCGTTCGACCACCACGACGGCGTCGCCGAGGTCCCGAACTGGCGCATCCTGCCCGACCGCGTCGGCTCCGACGCCGCCAATGCCTGGCAGGACGATATCGGCGGCGGACCGCTCGGCTGGACCGGACTGCTGCTGAAGTCCCAGACCATCCCCACCTACCTCGACCACGACTGGAAGCGCGACTGGGGCTCCCTGGAAAAGTTCACCCCCTACGCCCCCACCGCCCCGCCCGCGACCATTACGACAACCGTCGCAACGGTCAACGGCTGGCAGAAATCGGACCCGATCCGAGCCCGATAGCCCACTGCGCGGTGGGCATTCCAGCTCCGTGTCGCCGAAACACCGAGGCGGGCGCTCGGACCGCGGGCCGGCGCCCGCGACGGATGCTCAGTCGACCAGGTCGCTGGGATCGGTATTGGCTCCACACAGCACGACACCGATTCGTTCACCGTCGCGTGGCTGGTATGCCCGGGTAGCCAGCGCCGCCAAGCCGGTCGCCGAGCCGTGTTCGACGACGAGTCGATGCCGGTCCCACAGCTGCCGACGTGCCCGTACGATCGCTTCGTCGTCGACGACTACCGAGCGCACGTCTGTGGCCTTGGCCCAGGCCAGTGCGGCAGCGGAAACCCTTGGCGCGCCGAGAGAATCGGCCGCGATGGAATTCACGTCCACGTCGAGCACCGTGCCGGCAGCCAATGCGGCATTGAGCGCCCGGCTGCCATCGGGTTCCGTGCCGACCACTCGAATGCCGAAATGGTCGGCGACCGCGGCGATTCCGGAGAACATGCCGCCCGCGCCGACTGCGAGGACGATTGTGTCCAACCCGGCTACCGCGTCAACGAATTCGAGCATGATGGTGCCCGCGCCGGCCGAGGTCAGGTTGTCGTCGTAGGTGTAGGCGTCGATCGCACCGGTGCTCGCCATGAACTCATGGGCGGATTCCCGTGCGTGGTCCTGCGTTTCGCCTGCCAATCGAACCTCAGCGCCCAACCCACGCAGCCGCGCTACCTTGGCCCGAGGCGTCGAACCGGCCAGAAACACCGTCGCCCGCACGTCGAACGCCCTTGCCGCCCACGCGAATCCGATATCGGCATTGGCGCCGGTAGCGGACACGATACCGGCATCCGGCATGGCCTCGGTTTCGATCAGTCCCGCCATCAGGTTGGCCGCGCCGCGAGCCTTGAAAGATCCAGTGTGCTGCAGGAATTCGAGTCCCAGGAAAATTTCGGCGCCGCCCGTCTCGGTCGACGGCCGGGGGGAGCCGGCCACCTGCTCGTCATCCGATTGCCTGCCCATCGGCGCGATGGTCAAGGGCCGGACTACCCCGGCAATACGTGCGGCGGCCGCCTCGACCTCGCCATAGGTAGGAGTGCGCATCCGACGGTTCTCCTCATCGATCTCAGGTTTCCGTCGACGCCGCCAGGTCCGGCAAGACCCGGCGTGATCGCACTTGCCCTCATCTCAATACCGTCCGGTACTTTAATCGCAGCTCGGCGAGTCGGCACTGCGAGCCTCGAACCGCCGACGCACCGCCCTCGGCCTGAATACCCGGGTCCGAGGGCGGCTTGCGGCCTTCACGGAGTCGCCGTGCCCGCACTCCACCGATCGAGCGCGGCATACGCGGGCTGCCACTGATCGCGATACGCGGCACGCACCGGCTCCGGCAGCGGGGCGAGCAGCACTTGGACCGTCTGCTCGTCGGCACCGTCCAGCAGCCACGGAATCAGTTGCGGAGCAGCGGGACCGATGCGACTGCCGTGCAACTGACCGAACGCCTGCCACTGCTCCGGTGTCACGACCGCCTGAATCAGCGGCAATGCCTCGCCCTCCTCGTGCTTCAGGTGCCCGGTCAACCCGGTCGCCAAGGCATCGAGCAGACCGGCGAGGCGTTCCGGGCCACCGTCGGGATCGGCGAAGGTCGCGTCGATCTGCTCGAGCAGCGGATCGATGACGCCGTGCTCGGCCTCCATGGCGTCCAGCAGTGCTAACTCGTCGGGTCGCTCGGCGAGCGTCTGCCGCATCACCGGCCACAGCGCGTCATCCTCGGCGGTGTGGTGCACCAGAAGGGATTTGGTGAACATTTGCCAACCGGCGGCGGTGGCGAGGATCTTGCGCGGATCGTCGTCGATCCGATCGGCGATTTTGGCGATGTATTCGAGTTCGCGCCGCAGCGCATGGTGCATGGCGTACATCGTCGTCATGTCGAGGGTCACGGGTTTCTCCTGATGGAACGGTATGGATCGGTTGCGGCACCAAGGCCGACGCTCACGGACGCGCCGCTTCCGGCGGCGGTGCGGAGACCAGGGCGTGCAAAATGCCCCGCCCGATCCGCAAGGTCGCCCCGATCGGGTTGGGGCTCGGATCGCGGCGCGCCGTCGGCCGCAGCGCCCATGAAGCGGCCGCGAGTCCGGCGAGAACCGTTGCGGGCATGGCGAATTTGCGTGGATTGCCGTTCGCCAGATGCGAGGCCGCGCCGCCGAGATAGACAGCGAGGGAACCGGCGTAGGCCCACTCCTTGAGCCGCGGCATTCCCGGGGCCAGCAGCACTGCGGCCATGGGCAGTTTGCAGACGCCTTGAATCGTCAAGAAATACCTGGGGTAGCCCAACTGATCGAAGGTTTCGACCGCGAACGGCTCCCGGGTCAGGTCCCACATGCCGCCTTTGAACATCTCGGCAGCGACCGGCAGGGTCGTCACCCAGTACGCGGCGGTCCGGATCCGAGAAAGTGCGTCTGATCGCGAGTTCTGTGAAGTCATCGTCATACTCCGTTCAGGCCCAGCTGGCGCCCGCGGGCTCCTTGATGGTGGTGTTGAGGCGGTTGAACAAGTTGGTCAGCGCAATCATGAGAATGACCGCGGAGAGCTGGTTTTCGTCGTAGTGATCGGCGATCTCGTCCCATACGGCGTCCGGCACGGCATCCTCGGACTTGTCGGCGATCCGGGTGGCGACCTCTGCCAGCAGCAGCGCCGCCCGCTCGGCCGCACTGAACTCGCCGGATTCTCGCCACGCGGCGACGGCGAACAGCTTCTCGTCGCCGACCCCCGCCTTACGACCGCCCGCCAGGTGTGCGTGCACACAGGCGCTGCACCCGTTGATCTGGCTGACCCGCAGTGCAACCAATTCCAGCAGTTCGGCGGAAACTCCGCCCTGATAAGTGGCCTTGTAGAGGGTGTTGATTCCCTTCATCGCGTCAGGCAGAACCATGGCGGGGTTCTTCATGCGAGCGTTCATGTCAGGTGTTCCTCTCGGGGGAGTTGATAATTCGAAATCAGTGGTGGACGCGGGCCTGCTGGTCGAGCCAGTCGGCGAAGTCCGGACCGGACAGGACGGCATCCGGCCCGGGGAGCAGGGCGCCGCTCTCGTACAGGTCGCGGTCGGGGTTGGCCGGATCGCTGACCTCCTCGATCGGCCTGTCGTCCCCGCGTCGCGCGTTCACCAGCCGGGCCATCTCGGCCAGGTATTCGGCGCGCGGTCCGGCAATCTCCGGGAACGAGCCTGCTTGGTGCGCCGTCCACGCACCGGTCGCGAATTCGGCCAGCTGTTCGGCGACCGCGCGTGCAGAGACCAGTTGGGTACGCATCTTCGGGATGTAGATCGCCGAACCTTGTGCGCCCCACTGCATCATCTGTTCGACGAGCTCGTGGAACTGCGCGGCCCGCAGAATTCGGGTCGGCACCGGGCCCGCCAGCAGTGCCTGCTCGTGCACCAGCTTCGCGGCGTTGTATCCAGCGGTGGAGCCGTCGATGCCGATGATGGACACGGCCACGATCCGCTGCACCCCGGCCGCCTGCGCGGCCGCGTGCAGGTTGCGGGCCGAAGCGGTGAAGAAGTCGGTGGCTGCCTGCTGTTCGAAGGACGGCGTGCTCGACGCGTCGATCACTGCGGTCACGCCGTGCAACGCTTCGGCGAGTCCGGCACCGGTGACCACATCCACTCCGGTCGACCGCGACATCGCCACGACCTTGTGCCCTGCCTCGGTGAGCACGTCGACGATGTGGCGGCCGAGCCGTCCGGTGGCGCCCGCTACCGCGATCGTGCTGTCTGGCATAGTCATTCCGCTTCCTTTTTGTCGTGGGCGTGGTCCGTATGCCGGACCAAGGGCCAGTCGATGTCCACTCGTCCGGCCAGGACGAGGTAGTTGTCGAAGATCGCCAGCGCCACGTGAGCGATGACGTCGACGAGTTCGGTAGGCAGCAGTTCCGCCTGGGCTGTGGCGAGTTCGTCGTCGGTGATTGCGCCGCGGCGGCGGATCAGTGCCGCCGCAAAGGCAAGAATCGCCGCGTATTTCGGATCGTCGGCCGCGCCGAATCGGGCGTCGCTGAGCTCGTCCTCGGTCATCCCCGCGAGGCGGCTGCCGAGGAAGCTGTGCGCCGAAAGGCAGTAATCACAACCGTGCTCCTGGGCGACCAGCAGCCCGACGGCCGAACGTGCGAACGCCGGCATCTCGCTGCCGCCCAGCGCTTCGGTAAGGGCGACATACCCCCGCAGGGCGGCCGGGCTTTGCGCCATCACCTTGACGTTGTTCGGTGTGACGCCGAACAGCTGCTGGCTGACAGTGAAGAGGTGTCCGGCAGCGTCACCCGCGTTCTCCGGGTCTATAGGGGGCATTTGCGGCATGGGAACAGCGTGTTGCGGCCTGTTGATACTTTTGCGATGCCTTCACGATGGGTGTTGTATGGAGCCGAGATGGGTGTGCGTTTTACGGTCCTCGGACCAATGAAAATCGTGGTCGACGGCCGCGAATCGGCCGCGGCGCCGAGACATCGGGCAGTGTTCGCCTATCTCCTGGTCAATGTCGGAAGAGTGTGCAGCGCAGACCGGATCATCGAGGCCATGTGGGGCACGGATCCCCCGGACACGGCGCGCTCGCAGATCCACGCCGCGGTGACGGCGATCCGCAAGGTGTTGCGCGAAGCGGATGCGGCGCAGGTACTGCAGACCAGATCTGCCGGATACGTTGTGCTGCCGGAGCCGGGGCAGTTCGATCTCGAGGAATTCACCAACCGCGTCGGTGCCGGCCGATCGCTGGCCGCTTCCGACCCCGCGGCCGCGGTGGCGGAACTGCGTGCGGCGTTGGCGCTGTGGCACGGCGAGGCGCTCGCCGATCTGAACGCCGACTACGTCACGCCCGCGCGGCGCCGCCTGCAGGAGAAGCAGTTGGCGGCGTTCGAGCAGTTGACCGCGGTGGAACTCGGGCTGGGCAGGCACGAGGCGGTACTCGACGAGTTGGCAGCGATGGTGACCGCAAACCCGCTGCGGGAGAAGCTGGCCGGTCAACTGATACTCGCACTGCATCGAGCGGGCCGACAGGTCGATGCGCTCGCCGCCGCACGATCGTTCCGGACGGCACTCGCGCAGGCACAGGGTCTGGATCCGGGACGCGCATTCGTCGCGCTGGAGCAGGCAGTATTGCGTGACGACGGCGAACCGGCCACCCGCGTAACGGCACCGGCCGCACGCACCGAACCCGTGCCACGTTGTGCAAACTTCTTGCCCTACGACATACCGGATTTCGCGGGTCGAAACGCCGAACTCGAACATCTCCTCGCACCACTCACCGGCACCGCGTCGACCGTCTCCACGATCGACGGCATGGCGGGCATCGGCAAGACCGCGCTTGCCGTACACACCGCGCACCGAGTAGCCGACCGATTCCCCGACGGTCAGCTGTTCATCGACCTCCAAGCGCACACGATCGACCGGCAACCGGTCGCGACGGATGCGGCGCTGGAAATCCTGTTGCGCCAGATCGGAATTCCCGCCGAACGCATTCCGCAGACCACCGCCGATCGCGGCGCGCTGTGGCGGTCGGAACTGGCCGGACGGCGAGTGGTCGCGGTGCTGGACAACGCTGTGGATGCCGATCAAGTCCGGCCGCTGCTGCCCGGCGGGACGGACAGTCTCATCCTGATAACCAGCAGGCGGCGGCTGGTCAACCTGGATGGTGCTCGGGCATTGTCGGTCGATCCACTGCCCGCACGCGATGCTGTCGACCTCTTCGACCGGATCGTCGGCGAACGTGCCACCGCCGAACCGCTCGCGGTGCTGGACGTGCTGCACCTGTGCGGGTTCCTGCCATTGGCGGTGCGGATCGCCGCCGCTCGACTACTGCACCGCCCGCAGTGGACCGTCGGCTATCTGGCGGGACGGCTGCGTGGGGAGCGGCGCAGACTGGCCGAATTGTCCACGGCCGAACGGGGTGTCGTTGCCGCGTTCAACCTCTCCTATCGCCAGCTTCGCGCGGACGGGCAGCGGATGTTCCGGCTGCTCGGCCTGCACCCCGGGCGGGACATCGATCCCGGCGCCGCGGCCGCGCTGGCCGATATCTCGGTGGACGACGCCGAAATGCTGTTGGAAGACCTCCTCGACGTTCATGTGATAGCTCAATACGAGCCCGGCCGCTATACCTTTCACGACCTGCTGCGCCAGCATGCCCGCGCCATGGTGTCGGTAGACGAATCCGACGATGCCCGAACCACCGCGCTGTCACGACTTTTCGACCACTATGTGCACACCGCGCGGGCAGCGGTGGATCTGCTGTTCCCCTACAGCGCCGATCACCGCCAACCGCTGCCGCCCTCCGCGGCCCGGGTAACGACGCTGGACGACGCCGAGGACGCGGCCGAGTGGCTCGATGCCGAACGCGAAAACCTCATCACCACTGCGGCCTACGCGTCCGACCACGGTACGCCCGCGCACGCCAGAGACACGGCTGAAACCCTACGTCCCTATCTCGACGGCAACTCCCGCCACTCCGACGCCGCGCGCTTGCACCAGGTGGCACTGCTGGCGAGCAGACAGCTGGCCGACTCGATCGGCGAGGCCAGAGCGTTGACCGACCTGGGCTGGGCCTGCTGGCGACAAGGCGATTACGACTGGGCGACCGCGCATTCGCAAGCGGCACTGCGGATTGCCCGCGCGTCCGGGGATCGTTATCAAGAGGCCAGAGCGCTGAACACGCTCGGCAATGTAGCGTGGCGTAAACGGGACTACGACGAGGCCAGGCGATACCTGCGCGAGGCGCTCGAGCTCGCCAACCGTCTGGGCAACAAAGTCGGCGAGGCGCATGTGCTCGGCAACCTCGGCATGCTGCTCGGCGCCGATAACAACCAGTACCGCGACGCCCGTGAACATCTCGACCGCGCACTGGCACTGCACCGCGAGGTGGGCAATCAGCGCGGCGAGGCGTTGGTGCTGAACTATCTGGGATCGCTGTGCCGCCGCAACGACCTGCTGGACGAGGCCAGAGACAACCACTCCCGGGCCCGCGATCTGTATCGGATGCTGGGCAGTCGTGGCGATGAAGCGTCCGCGCTCAACGGCCTCGGCGAGACAGCCTGCACCGCAGGCGATCCTGGCGCAGCCGCCGAAAAGCACAGCACCGCACTGGCGTTGGCCGACGAGGCATTGAACCTACCCGAGCGAGCGCGCGCCAACGACGGGCTGGCTCGCGCGTACCGAGATCTCGGCGACGTCGGTCGAGCGCGCGAATACGCCGGTATCGCGATGCGCCTGTACGCGGATCTCGGCGTCCCGGAGGCCGACGATATGCGCGCTTTCCTGGATATGCTCGCAGACTCCGATTAGCCCCGGCGGTCAGCGTCGGCAGGGTGCCAGCCTGATATTCGATGTCCCTCGCGGACGGTCCGGCTGCGCTACGCCGAGATCAACCGCATCATCTCCGGCGTCAGCCCCAAAATGCGCACCCTGGAGCGCGACGGCCTACTCGAACGCCGGATCACCGCAGAGGTTCCGGTCCGCGTCGACTACGAACTCACACCGCTGGGTCACAGCCTGCGGCCTGTGATGCGCGCCATAAAGGAGTGGGCCGAGGAGCGCATGGACGAAGTTTTCATGGCACGAGCACGTTACGACGGTGAACCAGCGTGACCATGTCGTAAATGTTGGTTGCGAATGCCTTCCCACCAGTGAACCTGGCCGTAACCTTTATTCATGACCGCGGCCTTCGATGATATGGATCTGCGCGACCTCGTCGGACTGCTCACCGATGATGAACAACGGGAGCTACGACCGGCGGTGCTGCGCGTGTTATCCCGCCAAACCCCGCAAGAGCTACTCCGTCGTGAACTCGGCCTGCGCATGGCAAAGGTCTGAGCCTGCCGTTCAACAACCAACCGACCACCTGGCCGTCGCAATGGCGCGAATCGCCTGTGCGGCGGCCTTTTGCTGTCAAGAGCACGTAAACGCAGGCCAGACGCGTGTTCGGCACCACACCCGAGCAATAGCGTGAGTGCGCTCACGAATGGAGAGCGACGAGCAGTAACAAACATTCCGTGCGGTCGCATTTGGATATAGAACAGGCCCGTCGAATCGCAGTAGTGCCGATTCGACGGGCCTGTTCTGGCAGGAGTTAGAACACCCGCAGCTGTCCGGGCGACCAGAATCCGGAACGGTTGGCCTTGCCGGTATCCAACTTGGCCGGAACCGCATTCGGGTAGTACTGGTCGTACCGCTCCAGCGAACCCCAGTCCCGCGCCCAGTCGTTCTTCATATAGGTCGGAACGGTGCTCGACTTCGCCAGCATCTGGGAGAAGCCCAACAGCCCACCGAACTCCTCGGCCTGCCAGGTATTGGTCGAACTGATGGCGAGCGGCCGGTCCGGCAGGATCCGGTAGCCCGGCACCTCGGCCACCCCGTTCTTGTGGTCCAGCGGCCGCTGGCACGGGAACTGCAGTCCGACCGCCCAGTCCAGCAGCACCGGCTGTTCGGAGCCGATAAAGCTATTGAGCGAGGCCAACTTCGGCATCCGCGGCGGGGTGAACGCCAGCCACTGATCACCGATCAGAATCGGGTCGTTGGCGACGATGCGCACCGCATCGGCATCGGGCGCGATCTCATCGAGCGGGATGCGCAGATTGCGCCACGACGGGAATGGGCCGATATCGCGCGGCAGGTAGGTGCCCAGCATCTGCACGCTGCCGTCGGGCAGGTGCTTGCCGTAGTCGACGGTCAGCGACTGGCCGTATTTGGTGTCACCGGTGTCGTCGACGGACAGGATGCGGCCCGCGGCCGAAATGACCACCAGCGGACGATCATCCGAGCGCGGCGCCAGCTGGTACCAGCTCGACACCAGATGCGCGGGCTGCTGCACGCCCAGCTGGTAGCTGCCCATCACCGGCGTGGTGGCCGGATCGAGGCCGAAGGGCAGGGTGGCCCGGCTGCCATTGACACCGGTCGCGCCGTAGCCGCCGTCGGTGCCCGCGTTCTGTCCGTCCGCACCCACCGGACCCACCGACTGGGTGGAGGTATTGCCGGTACCCGGCTTCACCTCGATGGTGTCGGCGCTGAGCTTTTCCGGCACACCGTTCGGGTCGAAGCCGACCGGATCGGCCCCGGCCAGCGGATCACCGTTCCTCGGCGGATTCGCCGGATCGGTGATCGGGGTCAGCGTGCCATTGCCCTTGTCCACATCCGGTTCCACCAGGATGTCATTGGCCAGACCGCACGAATTCCCGCTCAGCGCATCGAAATTCGAGCGTGCCAGCGAATACGCCGGATACTGCGACACCGCGCCCTTCACCAGCGAGAACACCTCGAGCAGCACCATCAGCGCGGCGACCACGGTCAGCGGGATGGCGGCGAATTTGCGAATCCGCTTACCACGCACCGACTTCGCCGAGGGCTGCGGTTTGGTGTAGTCCTCGCGCAGCGCGGCCCAGGCGACCAGCGCCAGCGCCAGCCCGAACAGGATGAGCATCGCCGTATTCGACTGGTAGCCGTGCAGCGAGATTCGCTTGTCGAACCACGGCACGCCGAAGCTGGACACGTACCAGTAGCCATTGATGCCCGAGAACGCGATGGCCAGCACGAACAGCAATCCGGCGAGGAAGATCGCCCGATTCTTCCTGGCCCGCAACGCACTCGCGGAAACCGCAACCGCGGTGACCGCGGCCAGTGATCCGGCGATGCCCGCATAGGCGCCGAAGTGGTGGGTCCACTTGGTCGGGTTGAACATCATGAAGAAGATGGTGCCGAAGACCACACCCATCAGCCGCCAGCTCGGCCCGCTGGCGATACCGGGCACCTGCCTGCGCCGCAGCAGCACCAGCATGGTGGTGAACAGGCACAGCAGCATGATCAGGAAGGCGAACCGGCGCGAGAGCGAACCGTCGACGGTCTCCACGAACAGGTAGTAGTAGCGCAGGTAGTCCTCGTACCAGGCCAGGTTCGGCCCGGTCACCTGCCGCACCCGGTTGGCCTCCTGGATTCCGGCGAAGGTCTGGTCGGTGTAGACCACGATCAGCACCAGCAGACCCGCCGCCGCAATCGGTGCGAGCAGCGGCAGTGACGAACCCCACTTGCCGACACCCTGCGCGGCGAACTGCCGGTGCCGTCGCACCACGATCCGCACCAGCGGCCGAATACCGGCGAGGAGCGCCGCAACACACATCAGACCGGTCGGTGCCGCCGCCAAGGTGAATGCGGCGACCAGGATCGCGACCGCGGCGGGCAACAGCCGACCGGTCGCAATGGCCCGCTCGATCGAAACCCAGGTCAGCAGCGCGCCGAGCGCGACGATCGGCTCCGAGCGCAGGCCGTTGTCGAACGGCAGCCAGAACGCCAGGAAGACCAGTCCACCGGTCCACAGCGCCACCTTGCTGTGGCGCACCCCGCGCCCGAGCCGGGGCACCACCTCGCGGCTGATCACCAGCCAGCACAGGATCGCGCAGAACAGCGCGGGCAGCCGGACCCACGGGCTCGCGGTGGAGATCTCCGAGAAGGCCTGGATGACGTAGTAGTACCAGCCGAACGGCGCCTCAGGGACGCCGTACCAGCGGAAGTAGTTGGCCATATAGCCCGCGTGCGGCGCCACCCGGACCATGCTCAGGATGTAGCCGTCATCGGAGGTGTTGGCGCCGACGAAATGCCACACCAGCAGCGTGCCGATGATCGCGCCGTCGGCCCAGGTCGGCTTCAGCCAGTGGGCGGGCAGGAACCGGCGGTGCCCGCGCCCGTCACTGCCGTCCAGTTTGGCCAGCGCGCCGAGCGCGATCAGGGTGCACAGCACCGCCGCGATCATCGCGATCAACTTGACCGGGGTCGGGCTGGAGGAGAACCGGGTATCCACCGTCATGTGCATCGACAGCCCGGTGGACGCCGCGCCCTTCATATCGGTGAAGACGCCGACCACCTGTGGCCGCAGATCACCGTTCAGCTGCCCCGCTACCGGCACCGCGACCTTCTGCGTGGCCCCGGGCGCCGCACCCTCGACCGGCCGCTCGATCGTCGTGGTGAGGCCCTCGAACGACGCCTTGGTCCGATTGCTGTCGGAACTGATGGTGATCGAGCTGCACCCGCCCAACTGGGCGCGCTCGGCCGAGGCCACCACGGCATTGCGGTCGATCACATCCACAGATGTGTCGGAGACCCGCACGAACATCGCCTCGAGCGATGCCCGGTCGCCCTGTGGCGGCGCGGTGGCCAGCAGCATCCCGCCGTAGCTCGGCAGCTGATCGACCGCCGAGCACGGAATGCTGGCCTCGAGGTCGACCGGCACCTGCGACATCAGCGGCGCCTGCACGCTATTGATGGTGCCGCCCTGCGGCCAATTCAGCGTCGCGGTGGTCTGGCTGACCGGCAAGAACGGAGCTGCCAGCGCGAACAGCGCGCCGAGCACACCGGCGATCAGCGCGACCATACGCGCGGTGCGGAAGTCACTCGGTGCGACTTCCGGCGCGGCGGGCGGTTTTGTCAAGACAGCGGTAGCGGCGTCGGGCACGGTTGGCAATGGTATCCGCCCGCGTGTTGCAACGGGCGCTGGCTGCGCACAAGTTGCGTGCAGCTCCCAGCAACTTCTGAGACGACTCCCAGTCGCGCGGCCCGAATCCCCTGTAAAACGCGGGGAATCACGACTCGGAAACGGATTCGTCGGACGATGCGCGGCACGGCGTGGCTAATGGGACGGGACCGAAAAGGTGACCCGAAATGCTGACCGGTAACGGACACGATGGAAAGGTAGGGGGTATGACAAAGGCGAATCTCGAAACCAACTTCGGAACGATCGTGCTCGAGCTCGACGATGCGAAGGCACCTGGCACCGTCGCGAACTTCGTGGATTACGTGAAAGCGGGCCACTACAACGGCACCATCTTCCACCGCGTCATCCCCGGCTTCATGATCCAGGGCGGCGGCTTCACTCCCGATATGAAGCAGAAGGGCACCCAGGCACCGATTCAGAACGAGGCCAACAACGGCCTGAAGAACAACAGGTACACCGTCGCGATGGCCCGCACCAACGACCCACATTCGGCCACCGCGCAGTTCTTCATCAACGTCTCCGATAACGACTTCCTGAACCACTCCGCGCCGACCCCGCAGGGCTGGGGCTACACGGTCTTCGGCAAGGTCACCGACGGCTCCGAGGTGGTCGACAAGATCGCCGCGGTCGCCACCGGCTCGGCAGGCATGCACCAGGACGTGCCGCGCGACGCCGTCATCATCGAGTCGGCTGCCATCGCCTGACTTCCGCTGCCACGGACCGGAATCGGGCCCGCAACCCTCGAGGTTGCGGGCCCGATTCCGTAGTCGGAGTTGCGGCTGTGTCAGAGCGGGAGCAGGTGGTGCTTGCGCGGGTTGCGCGGGAGCTTCTTATCGCGCAGCAGGCGTAGCGCACGCCGCAGCTCGAGGCGGGTGGCCGAGGGTTCGATGACGGCGTCGATATAGCCGCGCTCGGCGGCAACCCAGGGGGTCGCCATGGTCGCGTTGTAGAAGTCGATCATCTGCTGGCGCACCGCGGCACGCTGGTCCTCCGGCGCCGCCTCGATCTGCCTGCGGCCGATCAGACTGACCGCGCTCTCCGCGCCCATGACCGCGATCCGCGCGGTCGGCCAGGCCAGATTCACATCCGCGCCGAGCTGTTTCGAGCCCATTACCGCGTACCCACCGCCGTAGGACTTGCGGATCACCACAGTCACCTTGGGCACGGTGGCCTCCACATAGGAGAACAGGAAGCGGCCGCCGCGCTTGATGACGCCGATCTTCTCCTGTTCTACGCCGGGTAGGAATCCCGGTGTGTCCACCACGAATACGAGCGGAATCTCGAACGCGTCGCACATCCGCACGAAGTGCGCCGCCTTATCGGAAGCCCTGGCGTCGAGCGCACCGGCGTACACCATCGGCTGATTCGCGACCACGCCGACGCTGCGCCCGTCGACCCGCGCGAATCCGGTGATGACATTGCGCCCCGCCGCGGCGCCGACCTCGTGGAAATCACCGTCGTCGAAGATGCGCAACAGGATCTCGTACATGTCGTAGGCGGAGTTATCCGAGTCCGGCACAATCGAATTCAGTTCCAGATCCGATTCGGTGAGCTCCGGCTCCAGACCGGGATTCACGACCGGGGGCCGCTCCTGGCAACTGGTCGGCAGGAAGCCCAGATAGCTGCGCACCCATTCGAATGCGGCCTTCTCATCCGGGGCCACGTGATGGATGTTGCCGTACTGCGCTTGGCTGTGCGCGCCGCCGAGTTCCTCGAGACTCACGTCCTCGCCGGTGACCTCACGGATCACGGCGGGCCCGGTGACGAACATGTACGCCTCTTCGGTCGCCACCACCACATCGGTATTGATGGGCGCGTAAACCGCACCGCCCGCGCACTTGCCGAGAATCAACGACACCTGCGGCACCATCCCCGACAGCGGCTCGGCGCGACTCCCGAGCTCGGCGTACCAGGCCAACGAGGTCACGGCCTCCTGCACGCGGGCACCGCCGGAATCGTTGATGCCCACCATAGGGCAGCCGACCTTCGCGGCGTACTCCATGATGTTGGCGACCTTGCGGCCGAACATCTCACCGACCGAACCGCCATAAACGGTCTGGTCGTGTGAGAACACCGCGACCGGACGCCCTTCGACCAGACCGTGCCCGGTGATCACGCCGTCGCCGTACAGCGCGGACGGATCACCCGACTTGCGCACCAGCGCACCGATTTCCACGAAGGTTCCCGGATCCAACAGCATGTTGATCCGGTCGCGGGCGCTGGGAATTCCCTTCTTCGCCCGCTTCGCCACCCCCGCTTCACCCGCCGGTTCCTGCGCTAATTCCAGTCTTTTGCGCAGGTCGGCGAGCTTTTCGGCAGTAGTGCTCACTTGGCCCCTCTCATCAGGCGCCCCTATGGGGCAATTACAGCAAGTTTCGCGGTGAGGTCGGCTCCGATCTTTCCGATCCGTGGCTCGTCAACGATCTGGAGGTGGTCACCCGGGATATGAATAACCTCTAGGTTCGGAATGTATTCATCCCAACCACCATTCGGTCGCCGGTCCGCGAAACGGGGCTCCAACTCGATCGCGCCATCGTGGTACCGATCGGCCAGATAGAGCACCACGTCGCCCTCATAGCGCGCGGGGCGCAGCTTCTGCAGCGCACGGTTCTCGATCCAGGAAGTGCGCTGGTGTTCGAGCACACCTCCGGGGATCTTGGCTCCGCTGATCTTGACCAGATCGCTGATCATCTTGAATTGATCCTCGTCGTCGGCCAACGCGAGCTCTTCCAACTGCTCCTGCGGGAGTTCGCCTTCGACACCGTAGGTCTTCTTCGCGAATGCCTGGTAGCGCTCGATGCGTCGGATCCGCTCCTCCGGACTGTTGTCCTCCGGCTCGGTCGGTATGGCCAAATCGATCAGGCCGACCATCCGCACATCCGCGCCCTCGGCGCGCAGAATATGCGCGACCGCCATCGCGAGCACCGCGCCGAGCGACCAGCCGTACAGCACGTAGGGGCCGTCACCCTGGATCTGACGCAGCTGCGGCACGTACTGCTTGGCGCGTTCCTCGATCGCACCGTCGGCCCGCTCGATGCCGTACATCGGAGTATCGGCAGGCAGACGCTTCAACAGCGGTTCGTACACCAGGGTGTTGCCACCGGCCGGGTGGAAGACGAAGACCGGCACCGCATTCGAGCCCTCGACGCGCGGCCGCAGCGGGCGAACGAACCCATCCACATCGGCGCCGCTGTCCTGCAACTGACGCACGATATCGGCGAGCTGCTCAATGGTCTCGCAGTCGAGCACATCATCGACGGTGACCTCGGCCTTGATCCGCTCGCTGAGTCGGATCGCCAACTTCTCGGCGACCTCCTCCTCCAGGATCGGCAGGGTATTGAAAATGCCGCCCGCCGACTTGCCGGTGACAATCGCCCAGGTGGCGAAGGTCAACCGCTCGGCGGCATCGCGCGGCGGCACATCGTCCTCGTCGGCACCGGCCGGCTGACCGAAGATCGAAGCGGCAGCCACGGCCTCGGCCCCGCCGACCGCAGTGGTGTCCTCGGTGTCCAGCGCGCGTTCGATCGCGGCTTCGTCGGCCTCGGCCGCGGCGGCCTGCTCGGGCGTCGCCGGGGCAGGCGCGGCGGTACCAGCGGCAGCACCGGTGATACCGGCAGCAGTCTCGGCTTCAGCGACTATCTGCTCGGCCTCCGCCGCCACCGTGGTGTTCTCGGCGCCCAGCGAAACCCCTTCGGCGGCAGCCGCATTCGCCACCACGGCCGCCGGATCCGCGCCAGCCGCGACAGCCGCGCGGGCCGCCGCAATGAATCCGCCGTCGACCGCGATCTCCTCGCCAGCGGCCTGCTTATCGGCCATCGCCTGCACCTCGTCGCGGTGCTCGATGGCGTAGTGCAGCACCTTGGCGACCTCGTTCAGGTTGGCATCGCGCACGGCCTGGATCTGCAGCTGCGGAATGTCGAATTCGTATTCGACCCGATTCTTGATGCGCATGGCCATCAGCGAATCGAGACCGAGTTCCATCAGCGGGATCTCCATCGGCAGATCCTCGACCGCATAGCCCATCGACTCGGCGACGATCAGCGCCAGCCGCTCCTCCAGGGTCTGGGTGCCCGCCGGATCCCAACGCTCACCGAAGGTCTCGACGATCTCCAGATCGGTGTCCGCGGTGGTCGCGACCTCGGCAGCGGAAACCGCCTCGGCGACAACGGGTTCGGGCAGCGGCGCACTCGATGCGACGACCGCCTCGAACAGCAGCTGGAAGTTCGCACCCGCACGGGCATGCACCTGCACCGATGCGCCACCCAGATGCGGCGTCAGCGTGGTGGTCAGCGTTCCGGCCGTCGGCAGCACCGCATGCGGGACCGACGCGCCGAGCGAGACATCGCTGAGCACCTGTGCCGCAGCGGATTTCACCAGCACCGCGAGATCGGTGACGGCCGAGGCCGGCACCTCCCACACATGCCGCCCGTCGGGCAGCGCGACATGTGCACCCGGCACCCGGGCGTTACCGCTGCCGCTGGCCATCTTCGCCTTCGGCCAGTACTGCTTGCGCAGGAATGCGGTACGCGGAATGTCGGCGTACTCGCCAGCGGGCAGCAGCGACGACAGGTCGACCCGATGCCCGTGCACATAGAGCTGGGCCAGTGCGGCGATTACGCCCGCCGATTCGTCTTCCTTGCGCTTGAGCGTCGGGATGAGCTGCGCATCGTGCACACCGGCCGCGAACGTCGTCCCCAGCACCTGCATCAGCGCAACGGAATTCGGCGCCAGCTCCACGAAGGTGGTGTGCCCGGTGTCCACCGCGAGCTTCACCGCATTGGTGAAGTACACCGCGTGGCGCATGTTCTTGACCCAGTAGTCCTCATCGTGCACCGGATCGCTGCCGGGACGGTAGAACTCCTCCTTGTTGACGGTCGAGTACAGACCCGTCTTCAGCTTGGTCGGCTCGATACCGGCCAGCTCGGCCGCCAACTCACCCAGCAGCGGATCCATCTGCGAGGTGTGCCCGGCACCGCGGGTCTGCAGCACGCGGGCGAATTTGCCCGCCTGCTCGACCTTCGCCACGATCGCCGCGACCTGATCCTGCGGTCCGCCGATCACCGTATTCGTCGGTGCCGCGTACACCGCGCACTCCACGTCCGGATAGTCGACCAGCATCGCCTCGATATCGGCGGCACTAAGCTCGACCAGCGCCATATTGCGCACATCGTCATCGCTGATCATCGCCTCGCCCTCGCCCATGAGGCGCGAGCGGGCGCAGATCACGCGCACCGCATCCTCGAGCACGAGTCCACCGGAGATATAGGCCCCGGCGACCTCACCCATCGAGTGACCGACCACCGCATCGGGTTGTGCGCCGTGCGCGCGCAACAGCGCGGCCAGACCGATCTGAATGGTGAAAATGCCGACCTGCGAGGTGCCGACGTTGTAATCCTGGGCGTCGTCCAGGATCATCTCGCGCACCGAATATCCGGCCTCGTCCTGCACCAGCTCATCGACCTCGTCGACGGCCTTGCGGAAGATCGAATTCTCCAGGTAGAGCTGCTTGCCCATCTTGCGGTGCTGGGCACCGAATCCGGAAAGCACCCAGATCGGGCCATTGGCGGCGGGGGCGTCCGCGGTGAACACACCGGGCGCCGGCTTACCCGCCGCGATGGCGCGCAGACCGGCGATGGCCTCCTCGTGGGTCTTGGCCAGCACGACACCGCGCGAACGCGCGTGACTGCGCTTGGCCGTCGACCGGGCCACATCCGCCAGCGGAACATCGCGACCGGCATCGGATTCCAGCCAGTCGGCCAGATCCGCGGCGGCGCGGCGACGCCGCGAAGGCAGGTAGGCGGATACCGCGATGATCACCGGCAGCGGCTCGGCCCGCTCGGTCGACCATTCGGGTTCGGCCGCAATGACTTCGGCGGCCTCGACAATCTCGGTGGCTTCCTCGATCACATCGGTCGACTCTTCGTCGACCTGTGCGGCCACCGGCTCCGAGGCGGCGACGGGCGCCGCGGCGACGGGCACATACTCCTGCAGCACCAGGTGCGCGTTGGTACCACCGAAACCGAAGCCGGAAACACCGACCGTCGCGGTGCCGCTGTAGCGGGGGAACTCCGTCGGTTCGGTTATGACCTTCAGATGCGCCTGGTCGAACGGGATATACGCATTCGGACCGACGTAGTTGATGCTCGGCGGCAGCACGTTGTGCTGGAAGGCCATGATCACCTTGGCCAGGCTGGCCGCACCCGCGCCGGACTCCAGGTGGCCGAAGTTGGACTTGGCCGAACCGAGTAGCGCGGGCCTATCGTCATCGCGACCGCGGCCGACTACCCGGCCGAGCGCATCGGCCTCGATCGGATCACCGATCGGGGTGCCGGTGCCATGCGCCTCGATGTAGTCGACCGTCGAGGGCGCGATGCCCGCGTCCCGGTAGGCCCGGCGCAGCACATCGGCCTGCGCATCCGGATTCGGCGCGAGCAGACCGTTGGACCGGCCGTCATTGTTGACCGCGGAACCCTTGATCACCGCGTAGATCTTGTCGCCGTCGCGCTCGGCGTCGGCGAGCCGCTTGAGCACGACCAGACCGCCGCCCTCGGAGCGGATCATGCCGTCGGCATCGGACGAGAATGCCTTGATCCGGCCGTTTTTCGCGACACCGCCATTGCGGTCGAAGCCGAGCGTCGCCATCGGGGAGAGCAGCATATTCACGCCACCGGCGAGGGCAAGATTCGAATCGCCGTCGCGCAGCGAGCGCACCGCCTGGTGCACCGCGACCATGGTGGACGAGCAAGCGGTATCGATCGCGACCGACGGACCGCGGAAGTCGAAGAAGTAGGACACCCGGTTGGGGATGATGCTGGAGACGCTGCCCATGATGGCGTACGCCTCGGCCGAGGCGGGCACATTCGGATCCGGGGTGCCGAGTCCGAGTGCGGCGATCAGCTGGAATTCATTGCTGGACGAGCCGATGAACACACCGACCGGCTCACCCTTGAGCTCACTCGCCGGAATCCTGGCGTGCTCCAACGCTTCCCAGGTCAACTCCATGGCCAGGCGCTGCTGCGGATCGACGCGCTCGACCTCGATCGGCGACATCGCGAAGAACTCCGCGTCGAAGCCCTTGAGGACCTCCTGGTCGAGGTAGCCGCCCAGGGTATTGCCCGCCGCAACCGCCTCGGCGACCGCGGGATCACTGGTGAACTCGTCCCAGCGCCCCTCGGGCCGCTCCCGGATCGCGTCACCGCGGTTGATCAGGAATTCCCAGGTCGACTCCGGGGTATCGCCCGCACCGGGCAGCCGCGTCGACAGGCCGACGATCGCGATATCGTGCGCCTCGCCCGGCTGGTATCCGGCGGTGTAGAACGAGTCGTCACTCGACTCCTCCGGCGCCTCCGGCTCACCATTGATGACGACCTCGGCAAGCGACGCGATGGTCGGATGCTGGTAGACGACCGTCGCCGTCAGCACCACACCGGTCAGCTCTTCGATATCACCGCCGAGGGCGATGGCATCGCGGGAGGCCAGCCCGAACTCCTCCATCGGCCGGTCCACCGTGATCTGCTCGATCGGTTGACCGGTCGCATCGGAGACCCAGCGCCGCAGCCACTCCCGCAGCTCCGGGACCGACATATCGGTCGTCGCGGCGCCGGGTTTCGCGGCGGACTGCGAAGCGTCAGCGGTATCGATCGCGTCCGCCGCGGCGGGCACGATTTCGGTCGTCTGGGTGGGCGTGCCCTCGTTGTCAGCCATCAATTCCTCAAGCTACCTGTCTGGGTACCGGGCGCGCCGTTGAATTGACGCCTGGCGGGGGAAAGGCCCGCCGCGCGTCCACGATCGGGCCGATCCTGGTGAATCGACCTGCGAGCAGCCGCTACGGCGCCACCCTCGGGCAATTACTCTTCCGGTGCATCGGGGAAGGCCTGCTGGGTGTAACCACCCCGCAGCGTTCCCTCCAGATAAGCAGTCTTGCAGGCGCGTCGCGCGATCTTGCCGCTGGAGGTCCGCGGAATCGACCCGGCGGGTACCAAGAGCACGTCGCGCACGGTCACACCGTGGCGCTGGGATACCGCGGCGCGGACCGCGTCCGCGATCGGCAGCGGATCGGCCTTACCGGCGCCCGGCCCGCGCTCGGCAACGATGACGAGCTGTTCGGAGGCGTCATCGGCGTCGAAGCTCAGGCCCGAATGGCTGCCCTGTTCGAACACCTCGACGGGCAGCTGGTTCGCGGGCACCGAGAACGCCGCGACGAAACCGGGCCGCAGCGCCTTCGAGGCCTCCTGCGCGGAGAACTCGAGATCCTGCGGGTAGTGGTTGCGGCCGTCGACGATCACGAGGTCCTTCACCCGCCCCGTGATGTACAGCTCGCCCTCGAAGTAGACGCCGTAGTCGCCGGTGCGCATCCAGTTCGCATCGGCCGCGGTGCCGTCGGTGTGGCTGCCCTCGATAAGACGATCCGTGACCTTGTTGTGGAAGGTCGCCGCGGTCTCGTCCGGGCGACCCCAGTAGCCGATGCCCATATTGTTGCCGTGCAGCCAGATCTCGCCGACCCGGCCGTCGGCCAGTTCGTGTCCGCCGCCGTCGGAGTCGACGGTTTCCGGATCGACAATGGCCGCCCACTGCGACAGCGCCACATAGCCGCAGGAGACCTGCGCGATGGAGTTCTCGGCGCCCTGCTCGACCCGGACCATCCGGCCCGCGTTGAGCTCGTTGCGGTCGACGTAGACGACCTTGGCCTCGTCCTCGGCCTTGGTCGCGGAGACGAACAGCGTCGCCTCGGCCATGCCGTAGCAGGGCTTGATCGCGGTCTTGGGCAGGCCGTACGGTGCGAACGCCTCGTTGAACTTCTTCATCGACGAGGTGGTGACCGGCTCGCTGCCGTTGATCAGACCGATGACATTCGACAGATCCAGCGACTCGCCGCTCTTCGGCAGACCACGCGCCGCGGCGTGCTCGAATGCGAAGTTCGGTGCGGCGGCGAAGGTTCCGGCACCGTCATTGTGTGCGGCCAGTTCCTTGATCCAGCGGTACGGGCGGCGCACGAACGCACTCGGCGACATGATGGTGATGTACTTGCCGCCGACCGCGGGCAGGATCACCGTCAGCAGGCCCATATCGTGGAACAGCGGCAGCCAGGTGACACCGCGCGAGTTCCAGTCCAGGTTGATCGCCTCGACCATCTGCAGCAGGTTGGTGCCGACCGCCCGGTGGGTGATCTCGACACCGGCCGGTACGCGGGTGGAGCCCGAGGTGTACTGCAGGTAGGCAATATCGTCGACGGCGACATCAGGGCGCACCCAGCTCTCGCCGACACTGTCCGGGATCGCGTCGACCGCGATGATGCGCGGACGCTGTGCGGCGGGCAGCGAGCGGAAGAACTGGCGCACACCGGCCGCGGAGGAGCTCGCGGTCAGAATGGCCGAGGGTTCGCAGTCGCCGAGCACCGCGTGCAGGCGGTCGGTGTGGCCCGGCTCGTCCGGGTCGAACAGCGGAACCGAGATGGTGCCCGCGTAGATCGCGGCGAAGAAGGAGATCACGTAATCCAGGCCCTGCGGGGCCAGGATCGCGACCCGGTCGCCCGGGTTGGTCACCTGCTGCAGTCGAGCGGCCACCGCGCGCAGCCGAACACCGAACTCACGCCACGTCAGCTCCTGCGCCTCACCGTCACGCTCACGCGAGTAATCGATGTAGCGGTACGCGAGCGTGTTCGCGTCGTTGCGGGTGTGCTTCTCGACGTGGTCTACCAGGGTGTGGTCATCGGGAATACGGATGTTCCCGGTCTCATCCAGGTAATCGTCGAAAGTCTCGTCCATTCCTTCATCTCCTCCGAGGCACACGCAGCAAGACGGCGATATCGCCGCTGTTACCTGTGAGGCCCCGACTCGCTATCGCAGCGGGTGCTCTACATGCGAGAGCCAGCCTGCAGATTTTATTGCGGTCTGCGCGGTAGACCGCTATCGGCTAGATGTTCTCAAACCAGAGTCATGTTACAGAGAAGACCGGGTCACTCTCCCCGCAGCAGCGGAATCACGGGCGCGAACGCGTCCATCTGGGTGGGGAACACACCGACATAGGACATCGATGTGAGTTGCCGCACCTGACGGATCTGTTCGGCGATCTCCTCGAATGTGCCGATCGCCACATACGGGGAGGCGAGAATGTCCTCGACCGACAGCTTGACGTCCACCTCGAGGTCGGGGTGCAGGCCGCGATCGATAGCGGACAGCGCCATCTCGGCGGTCTTCTCCCGATCGTCGGTAATGACGATCGCGGTGATGGCCCAGTTCAGTTCGATATCGGCGAACCGGTCACCCGCCGCCTCCTTGATCAGGTTCACCTTCTCGATGGTCTTCTCCAAGGTGATGCCGGAGAGCAGACCCTTGCCGTTCTTGGTGGTGACCGGAACGACCGAGATGATGTCGGCGTGCTTGGCGGCCAGGCGCAGCATCTTCGGTCCGCCGCCGCCGGAGCAGATCGGCGGGCGCGGACCCTGGCGCGGCCGTGGCGTGCCCTTGACGCCGTGCACCTGGTAGTACTTGCCCTCGAAGGTGCACTCCTGGCCACGCAGCAGCACATCGAGGATGCTCAGCGTCTCGTCCAGCTTCGCGAGCCGTACTCCCGGCGCCTCGTAGGGCAGACCGGCGGCCAGGAATTCGTCCTGCTTCCAGCCTGCGCCGATGCCGACCTCGAGGCGGCCCTTGGACAGCACATCGATGGTGGCCAGATCCTTGGCCAGTACCACGGGATGCCGGAAGCCATTGGCCAGCACCGAGGTTCCCAGCCGGATCCGCTCGGTGGCCTGGGTCAGCGCACCGAGCGCGGCGATCGGGCCGATCTGGTCACCCAGGTGATCCGGCACGACAAAGGTGTCGAAGCCGTACTCCTCGGCCTGCTGCGCCGTCTGGATGAACTTGCGGGCCCCGCCCTCTTGCTTATTTCCCTCACCCGCCGCCGCGAAGCGGAAGGATCGCAGAGGAGTGCCCAGTGCGGTCAACTCAGCATCCGCTTCACGGCTCGCCGTGGTGGCCGGTGCGGCGGCTTCTGTCATGAACTCATGCTCCTGGCTGTAAGGAAATGTGGGCGCGACGCGAGGCCACACGTGCCCACGCTTTTGGGGGCAGTTGCCTGCGTCGCGATCATCAGGCGCACTTTACAGCGTGCGACGGAACTCCAGTGCGGTTGTCGCAGCACCACGCGTGCGAACACCGGTCCGAGCGCGCGTTTGCTGTGCGATCTCACGAATGCGCCGGATGCGGCGCCCCCTCGATCAACCCATTGGCCCAGCTCACCGTCCACTGCGTCGCGGTGGTGCCATTACCGTCGACCACGTAGCCGTTGTACAGACTGTGCACCGGGTTGCCCACCGCGCGTACCAGGGTCAGCACACTGCCCACGATGTTCAGGGGGCTCAACGCGTCTCGGGGTGAATCGCAGATCAGATCGCCCGGGGCGCAGATGGTGTAGGTGCGGTCGGCGAGCGAACCGAACCCACCCGAGCGCGCACCGGTCATCGTGATGCCGGGAACCTTCAATCCATTGAGCGCGACTTCCGCGCCGACACCCGCTGGCGCCGTGCCGACCTGGATGGCCTGACCGGTTCCACCGTCACCGGTGCGGCGGCCGTCGGCGATCAGCGTCACGCCGAGCACCTTGTCCGCGGGTACCGGTCCATTGCCCGCACCGATCTGGTTGGCGATATCGCCCGCGATCACCGCGCCCTGGGAGAACCCGGCGATCACGTAAGTGGTCAGCGGACAGTCGCGATACCGACTCGCCATCATGTCGATCGTGCGCTGCCAACCCTCGGAGCGGCTGTTGTTGTACGACTGCTGGCCGTCCGGCGGGATCGCGATCGGATTGGAGAACTGCGCGACATACGGGGTGGTGTAGACGTCCACCCGCCCCTGCGGGAACTGCTGCGATAGCGGCCCCGAAACATTGAGCATCAGCGAGATCGGATTCGCCGTCGGATTGTGCGGATCGTCATTGCTGTTCGATTCCCAGGTCCCGGGCACCGAGATCATCTGCACATCGGGACACCAGGCCGGTTGCGAGGTCGGCGGTGCGGGCGGCGGCTTCGGACCCGGCTTGGGCGGGCGCAGTCGCCCGGCCAGTACGAACCACAGCACCACCGCGATGATGACGACGAGCACGACGAGCCCGATGAAGAGCAGGCGCCCCACCGGTTTCCCGGACCGGCGGGACGCCGAACCGCGCGCACTCACTGGCAGTACGTCGCCTTAGCCGTATCGATGTAGATCCTTCCGGCCTTCTCCACCGGCATCTTCGCCGGATCGAAGGACGGATCCGACCCGGCCATCGCGGAGACGAAGGTCATCAGATCCTGGTCGGAGGCATTCGCCGCGACGCCCTGGCAGACGTAGGCGCCGATGCTCAGCGCGATATCGGGCGACGCGGTGGTGACGCCAGCGGCCTTCAGCGCGTCCAGGAACTTCTTGTCCTTGTCGGTGAGCTTGGAGCTGTCCTCGGTCGGGACGACATTGGTCGGGACCGGCTGCGGGCGCTCCGGCGTCGCCGTATCGACGGTCGTCTGCGCGGGCTCGGAGGCCTGCGGCTGTCCGGTCGCACCGGCGCTGGTCGGGGCGGCGGTCGGCGACGCGGCCGTCGTGGTGTGGGACATCGTCGGCGTACTCGTCGCCGTCGAATCGTTATTGCCGCAGGCAGCGAGCAAGCCGGTAGCGGCGATCCCCACGACTACGCCGATAACCTTTCCACGGGTCCGATGCATGAATTCGTGTCCTCGATCTGTTCGCTAAGGGTTGGGTCGCCACCCAGGCTAGAGGAAAGCCAGCAATGGCGACTGCTCGCAGGTCACTGAAGGGGGTCTGCGGGTGCAATTGATCAGAAAACAGACTGACCGGAATTAGATGCCGTGAACTTCAGGTTTGCCATCGCGCACGGTGATGTAGCCGGTCTGGAAATTCTGCTGATAGCCGCCCGGAATGCCGAACTCGTCACTGGTCGGATAACCGAGCCTGCCGTTCTCATAGCCGAGCACCGACCACATATCCATGATCGGGCCCGAACGCACCGGCCACGCGCCCGAAAGCGGACTCCAGTAGATATTTCCGCCCTCGAACTTGCTGTAGCGGCCGAAGTCCTTCGAGGGGGTCTCCTCCGTGGCGGGGAAGCCGAGTTGGCTATTCTCATAACCCAATTCGGCGTACTTGCCCAGGATCATCCCCTGCACCCGGTGCGCACCGGTCCTGGCGCTGTAGAAGAACGGGCCGTTCTCGAAGGACTGGACCGCGCCGTCCTTGGCGGGGGTCTTGACCTCCGGCGCGGTGGGGTATCCGGCCGGGCCGGTCTCGAAGCCCTGCCTACCCCATTCATCGAGGATCGCGCCGCGCACCACCTGGGCGCCGGTCCGCGAGGTCCAGTAGAGCATTCCGTTCTGGAAGGTCTGCATGCGTCCGCGACCGTCGGGCAGCCCGCGCTCATCGCCGGTCGGCAGGCCGAGCGGACCGCCCGGCCCCAGCGCCGCCTGATAACCGCCGCCGATCATGCCCGCGACCGGATGCGCGCCCTCGGACGGCGAATAGAAGACCCGGCCACCCTTGAAGTCCTGTGCGGTACCGCCCGCCACCTGGTACTCCCTGGTGAGGCAGTCGCCGAGCCAGTCGCTGCCGCCCACCAGCGCGCCGATCGCACCGGCTGTCCGGCACGGCGGTTTATCCGGATCGACACCGAGCGCCGCGGCGGCCTGCGGCCAGGACTGACGCATTTCGAAATCCCAGTACGGCCACGAATGCGTGCCGGAGGGACGGTAGTTCACCTGGGCCGGGATGGATAGTTTGCCCAGTTTGGCCACGAAATTCTGCGAGGTCAGCCGGGACAGGATCTCCAACCCCATGCCCGCGTAATTGGTGCTGACCCCCGGAATGCCGCTGGCCTGGTCGAACGGACCGGTCGAGCCGCTGCCGCTGGAGATGTAGAGGCTGACGCCCTTGAGCTTGTCGGCCAGCGCGTAGGGGTCGTGCCCGTCCCATTCCGGTCCGCCCGGCGGACCCCACATGGCGGCCGAGTCGAATCCGCCCGCATCGCGCAGGGCGAACTGGATCGCCTGCGGCATGCCGAGCGTCGTCGTGGTCAGTACACCGGAGTAGGACCCCGCGTATTTGGCGAAGTTCGGATTGCGCCCGGCCAAGAACATGGCGGCCGTGCCGCCCATCGAAATGCCCTCGACGCCACGGATATCCGAGGTCCGCCACTGACTCTCGAGCAGCGGCGGAAGTTCCTTGGTCAGAAACGTCTCCCACTTGTAGTTGTGGCCGTTGTCGGGCTGTAGCCAGTCCGAGTAGAAGCTGGCCTGACCGCCGACCGGCAGCACCACCGTGACGTTCTTATCGGCGAAGAAGTCCACCGCACCCGCCTCATGGGTCCAGCCGCTCTCGTCATCGGTGGCACGCAGGCCATCGAGCATGAACAAGGCCGGGAACCTGGCATCGGGATGGGTATTCCAATCCCGCGCCAGCAATAGCTGCACCTGGACGGGCGTGACCATCGATGGCGAATTGACCCACAGCGCGACCCGCCGATCGGTGAGCCAGACCACCTTCTGCACCGTCGGGACCTCGACCGGAGCGACCGTGGGCTGCGCGTTTGCGGGTGCGATGATCGGGGAGGGACCTGAGGCGAGCGGAATCACCACGGCGGTGGCGAGCAGCGCGGCCCGGCGGGCCACACGTCCGTCACACCATCCGCGCCGCCCCCTGCTGCCGAATGCAACTCCTGCCACAAGAGCTTCCTACCCCCGCTACCTCGTGGTTCCTGGTAGGACACGCGGCAGCAGAGCGCACTGTCTGATTCAGCGATCCGAAAAACACAGCGGGGAGCCCCGAAAAGCGAACGGCGCCGTCTGCTTCCGAGTCGGAAGCGAACGGCGCCGTTCGGCGTTCTATCCCTGAATCACCAACCGCCGGTGGCGTCGAGGATGCCGTTGTGGGAGTTCCACAGCTCGGCCTCCCAGTACTTCCACGAGTGCGTACCCGCGGCCGGGAAGTCGAACTGCGCCGGGATGCCGAGCGAGGCCAGGCGGGCCTGGAACGCACGGGTGTTCACCAGCGAGAGCGCTTCCAGCGCCATACCGTTGGCGGTGTTGAAGTAGCCGACCGCCGAGTTCGGCCGGTCGTACTGACCCGGCAGACCGCTGGCCGCCGAGATGTACATCGGCAGACCCTTCAGCTGCGGGGCGAAGACGAACGGGTCCATCCGCAGCCACTGCGAGCTCCACGGCGCGGCCATCGAGTCGACGTTGAAGCGGCCCGCGTCCAGCATCGCGATGCGGATCGCCTCACGCATGCCCGGCGCGGAGATGTTCAGGTAGCCGGAGTAGGAGGCGGCGTACTTGAACTGGTCGCGGTGGTAGGCGGCCAGCGCCAGCGCGGCGGAGCCACCCATGGAGAGGCCGACAACCGCGTTGTTCGTGCGTGACACACCGTAGCCCTCGAGGAAGGCAGGGAGTTCCTTGGTCAGGAAGGTCTCCCACTTGTAGGTGGTCTTCTGGCCGTTGGTGTTGCTCGGCGCGTACCAGTCGGCGTAGAAGCTCGACTGACCGCCGACCGGCATGACCAGCGAGATGTTGTCGTTCTTGAACTGATCGAGGGCGTTGGTCTCGAACGACCAGGCATTGCGGTCGTCGCGAGCGCGTAGACCGTCGAGCAGGTAGAGCGCCGCGTTACCGCCGCGCGCCGCCCACTGCACCTGGACCTTGATCGGGCCCATCACCGACGGGACCATCAGGTCCTCGAAGCCGCCGGACGGCGCCCGCAAAGCGGGGCCGTGGACCGGTGCGGCCATGGCGACGGTCGGGCCCGTCACGCCCGCGGCGATCGGCAGCGCCAACGCAGCGGCACCGACACCCAGAATTCGACTACGCCAACCACGAGGGTTGCCTCGCCGTCCCGACTTGGTTCTCTTCGGCGCGGCCGCCCTGCCGAAACGCATGAATCCTGCTCTCTTTCTGCTGTTGTGGTGCCGCCCGTAGCCCACGAGGGGCCGGGCAGCACCCGTGCTGCCAACGAGACGCGCGTCACATGCCAACCGGTACCCGACATTTCCGGCACAAGAGACGGCGCTACAACGATCTGGTCACACTTGCGCTCGCTGGAGGTTATTCGACATGCGAAGTCTTAGCAAGACCGGGGTAATCGAGTAGCCGAATTCCGCACGTTCACAAGCTGTGATCGTGCGGTGACCTTAGCGCGTTCGCCCGGAGATGTCGTGCCGGAACGGGAATTTCGAACAAAGATTAGGGGCACTAGGGAGTCCGGAATCACTCACCCGAGGTTCCTGCTCAGATCCGGCAGCATCTCGAACACTTGATCGGCCCAGTGGTGCGCGCCGACCGCCGGCAATCGAAGACCGCGTTCGCGGGGGCGAGCGCGTCGGCCGGACCCGGAAGGCCCGGGTATCGGCCATTGCGATCGTCTCCAGCGCGATCGCTTCGCCGAGGTGGCAGACGTCGGTCGGCACATTGATCACATCACGCGAGCCGTTCTGGCCATTGGCCGAGGCGATCCACTGCCGAGTTCCGTTCACGCGCAGCAGGTCGGCGAACATGGACGGTCCATTGCGCGGCCAACACAGATCCCATTGTGAACCCTCCAGCGTCGAGCAGAACCAGCCGCAGACCCTCGCACTCACCGGGCGCGGAGATTATTCAGATAGCCCGAATGCAAACCGGCATAGCGGAATTGGTCCGGGTGATGCACACGCACCGGCATAACCACATTGATATTCCGCGATCACGAATGGCAGCGCCAACACTTGGGCCCCCGACCATCGAACGGTCGCAGCCACCCACTACCGCGACCGCTGGCAACTATCCCGCGCACTCCGCTGGATCGCATCAATTCGACCTTTGCCCGTGCGATCACCGTTGATCGCCACCACTGCGCATGCGGATCGACACTCGCACCGACGCCTACCATGAGCAGAACATCTCAGCGTTTACCGCTCGTACATAGGCATATTCGAATCACACCCGAGCGAAAGGCTGCGGCAATACCGGATCGTGATGGAGTCCAGAGAATTACCAGCGCGGACTCACACTACGGACCCGCACCGGGCATGCGCACCGAAACGGCTTCATCGACGACAACACAAGCAACAAGTAAGCAAATATGCTGGTCCGAACAAAAGAAACGGACCACCCGGTACTTCAGGCGGTCCGTTTCACGGTTGTGGCTAACCGATATTGGCCGAGAGGTCCGGGATCATGCGGTAGGCCTCGTCCTGCCAGTTGGTCCACGCGTGCAGACCGGCGGACGGGAACGAATACACCACGTTCTGCGCCCCCAATGTCATCATGCGGACCTGGAATGCCCTGGTATTCGCCAAGGCGAGCGCCTCGAGCGGCGCACCCCGGACGAGACGGTCGGTGGCCGCCAGGAACGGGATGGTCAGATCCTCGGACATCGGCAGCCCACTACCGGCGGCCACCCATACCCGGGTGCCGTTTGCGATCAGGCGCGGCGCGAAGACGAACGGATCCATCCGCAGCCACTGCGGACCCCACGGCGGCGCCATCGAATCCACGTTATAGCCGCCCGCGTCGATCATCGCCGCTCGAATCGCCTCCCGCATACCCGGCGCCGAAATATTGAGGTAGCCCGAGTACGAACCGGCGAAGCTGAACTGATCCGGGTGATAGGCCGCCAGCGTCAGCGCGGCACTGCCGCCCATCGACAGACCGAATACACCATTGCGATTCGGATTGAACCCCAAGCGATCTCGCAGCGCGAACCGCAGTTGCTGGGTCAGAAAGGTTTCCCAGTCGTAGCGGTAGCTCTTACCCGGCCCCGCCAAGAAGGCCTCCGTCGCACCGGATCCGGTAGACGAACCCGCCGACCCCGGCGAGATGCCGAAGAAGTTGCTCGGCGCGTTCCAGTCGGCGTAGAAGCTCGACATGCCACCCACCGGCAGGACCACATTGATATTCCAGCTCGCCAGGACCTCTGGGACGTTGGTCTCGATCTCCCAGCCATTGAGGCTTTCCGGCGCCCGCTGGCCGTCCAGCACGTAGACCACGCGGTTGGTATTGCCGTCCGCCGCGCGTAGCACCCGGGTCTTGATCGGGCCCATCACCGGCGAGTCGACCCAGAAGTCGAAGGCCGCCGGGTTGAAGCCCGCGGACGCGGTGGCGCCGCTGCCCGCAATGGCGATGCCGAGCGGTAAGAGCACGGCCGTCGCCACGCCGAGCACCCATTTCCTGGCCCAGGCACCACTGTTCGCCCGGGTCGAGGAACCGACGGAGCTTCCGGGCCAACGCTTCCAGCGCACACTTCGCATTCGACTCGACCTTTCGTCCGGACGGCCAGTCAGCAAACTATATGCAACTTCGACCGATCCCCTCATCGGACATACAGACGGATCATCCTTCGAAAAACAGACATTCCACCTGTATGCATGCTCTCTGTACATCAATCAAACGATGAACGCCTCTATGTTGCTGGAAAGTGATTCACCCCACAACTATCAACGAGGTCCCGCAGCCGATTCGTTGTCAAGCGGGGTTACGGACTGATACCAGCAAACAGAAAACCGCCCGGTGTGCGAACACACCGGGCGGTTTTCGAGAAGGTCGAGCTAGATCAACCGATGTTGGCGGAGAGATCCGGAATCATGCGGTAGACCTCGGACTCCCAGTTGCGCCAGTTGTGGATACCGACCGACGGGAAGCTGTAGCTGACGTTCTGAGCACCCAGCGTCGCCATCCGCACCTGGAAGGCCCGGGTGTTGACCAGTGCGAGCGCCTCGAGCGGCATGCCCTGGACCATGTCGAGCGGCGAGTTCACATCGCCGGGACCGGGCAGCGCGCTACCCGCGGCGACCCACAGCCTGGTGTTGTTCTGGATCAGTCGCGGCGCGAAGACGAACGGATCCATGCGCAGCCACTGCGGGCCCCACGGCGGCGCCATCGCGTCGATGTTGTAGCCGCCCGCGCTGATCATGGCGACGCGCAGCGCCTCGCGCATGCCCGGCGCAGAGATGTTCAGGTAGCCGGAATACGAACCGGCATAGACGAACTGATCCGGGTGGTAGGCCGACAGCGTGAGGGCGGCGCTACCGCCCATGGACAGGCCGAAGACACCGTTGCGGGTCGGACTGAAGCCGAGCCGGTCACGCAGCGCATTGCGCAGATCGCTGGTGAGGAAGGTCTCCCACTTGTAGGTGTTCGACTTGCCCAGCGTCTCGTTCCACCCCGAGGAGCCCGTCATCGCGGAACCCGAGGAGGAGCCGTTGGCCGAACCCGACGAACCGGTGCTCAGACCGAGGAAGTTACCGGGAGCGTTCCAGTCCGCGTAGAAGCTGGAGGGACCGCCGACGGGCATGACGACGTTGATATTCCACTTGGTGAGCTCACGGGCGACCTCGGTCTCGGCCTCCCAGCCGTTGAGGTCACCGCGGGCCCGCATGCCGTCCAGCGCGTACACCACGCGCCCGGTGTTGCCGTCCGCGGCGCGGAAGATCCGCGACTTAATGGGACCCATGCTGGAGTCCACCCAGAAGTCGAAGGCGTCCGGATTGAACGCCGCCGACGCGGAGCCCGCCGGACCTGCTACTGACACCCCGAGCGGCAGCAAGATAGCCAGCGACATCAGCACCGACCGCTTGAACCACGAACCGGCTCTACGGGTTTTCAGACGTCCATTCTGCGCGCTTCGCCCGATCACGCCTCGCATCTAGTTTCGGCCTTTCGTTATGCGGCCGTGTCTCGACCGCTTCTCTACGTTGACCGCTGGTGTTTGCCCACGTCGAAGGGGACGCCCTCCAGCGGGCGTACTCACGTACCCTATCGCTACATCGATGTGGTGGCGTTATCAAAAAGAGATAAAGCGATATGCGCCACGTTTATTGTCGCAGGTCATCGATACAACTGGGGCCCAGGGAGGTCCCTGAGCCCCGTGTGACTGGAGAGGTGAGCACCAGCCACTCGACAGCAGTTACTTCAGCGTTGCGGCTGCGGGAACGGGTCGACCAGTCCGCAGCGCTCGATCTCGTACTTCGGCACGCGATCGATACGGTACTTCGCGAACCGCAGCGAATTGCGCAAGTTGTGCTCGAATCGGCTCAGCGTCAGCGGATCTCGGGAGGAGATCATCAGCGCCACGGTATCCGGGCAGGTCATCGCGGTGCGGGCCTGGGTGACCCACTTTTCGTCCATGTACCAGGGCATCCACGGATGCCGATCGACCATGCCGGCATCCACCACGACCCAGTCCGGGTACAGGCTCTTGTCGTGCCCGATCCGGCCGTCGGTGAGCCGGTCGGTATGCGCGGCCAGCGGATAGGCCAGGCCCATCTGATCGATGACGCGCACGTCCAGCGGGACGTTCATGCTGGTCATACCGAGGTTCAGAAAGTAGACGGTATGTCCGGCGCCGCCGTCGGGAATCGGCTGCGGCGGGGGCGCGATGTACCAGAACATGAACGACGGCGAGTTCAGCAGCAGACCGCCATCGGGGGTTTCGGCAATGTTGTTCACCATGGCGCGGATGCGCGGGTAGTCCAGGTAATCCTCGGCCAGGATGGGGTGATCGTGGCCGGTATTGAGCACGTAGTAGACGCGCTCGTCGACGATGCCGGACGCGCTGATCTTGGTGCCGGTCTTGATGGCGGTGGTGTTGGCCGCGAACAGCGCCCAGCCCGCGGTGCCGAGCAGCGCGCACAGGATCACCGCAAAGGACCAATGTCCGGCCGTCGCCGCCCGCAGGCCGCCCTCGGGCACCCGCAGCGGCACCACGGCAACCGGCAGCAGCAGGCAGAACAGCTGCGGCAGCAGCATCCGGCCGTGCATGAAGTCGCCGCCGACGCGCAGGGCGTAGACGGTGAGCACGAATCCGCTGCCCAGCATGAGCGTGACGACCGCGCTCGGCGAGTGCAGCCATTCACGCACCCGGAGCACCGTCCAGCGGCGCTGCTCAGCCGATGCGGGTACGTCCGCGGTCTCGGTGCGGGCCGAACGAGCCGCGAGCACACCGATGAGCAGCAGCACGAGCAGCGGCAACCACAGGTAGTACGGACCGACCAGATCCCACAGGTATTTGAAGCCCTGCCCCCACTTGGCGCCGCCCGCGTCCTTGGCGACCGCGGTATTCGGATAGGGCAGGCCGTAGTAGCCCATCCGCCAGACCTGGTAGCCCATCGGCACCAGTCCGGCGGCGGCAACGATCAAGGCGCGCAAGAGGATCGGGCGCAGCCGGGACTCCGGCATCGGGGCCAGGAAGATCATCAGCAGCGCCAGCGCGCCGACCAGGGTCATCTCGGGCCGGATCAGCGGAGCGAGTCCGGCCAGGAACACCAGACCCAACAGCGCGGGCAGTTTCACCCGTTCGGTCTGGCTCCAGCGCATCAGCTGCCACCACAGCAGGCCGAGCCAGCAGATGACCAGACCGCTCTCCAGTCCAGAGGTGGCGTAGTCGCGGGCGGGGGGCACCGCGATGTAGACGAGCACGCCCGCTGGCAGCAGCAGCGCCGATCCCGCGGCGCGAGCGACGGGCCCGGAGGCGGTAGCGGAGCGTGACCACGCAGGGCCCCGGGAGGGCCGCAAATCAGACTCAGCGCCGCCCCACAGCCGCGCGGCGCCGAGCATGGCGAAGACGATCGCCAGCATCGAGACGGTCAGCGCGACGCCGAGCACGACGTACTCGAGCCGGGCCCTGGTGAGCCAGCTGAAGAACCACACCAGATAGGTCCATGCGGTACTGGTGTTGGTTTCGACGCGCTCGCCCGTATTGAAGACCGGCCCGTTGCCCGCCAACAGGTTTCGCACCGTGCGCAGCACGATGAGGCCGTCGTCGGCGATCCAGCGCCGCTGCCAGGCACCGACCGAGAAGAGCACGACGGTGAGCGCGATCCCACCGACGAAGGTGGCTCGGGATAGCCGCGCGGACCGCAAGCCGGAACGAGCCGACCTCTCGGTCGGCTCCTCCGTTGCTTGTGCTGTTCGCTCCACTCCCTCTACCAACAGTTCGTCAGGTGAGATAGACAGCGACACCTACCGCTCCGATCCAGGCGATTGCGAGGAACTGGAGGATGCGATCCCCCAGTGCGATCTCTTCGGGTTCACCGGCCTCGCCGCCATCGACGTCGACCGCGTAACGCAGGATTGCGATGGTAAACGGAATCATCGAAATCGCGAACCAATTGGTGTGCTTCAGATTGTCCTGCTGGAACGCCCACAGGCCGTAGAACACCACCACCGCGGTCGCGGCGAGGGTCCAGATGAAGCGCAGATAGGTCGGCGTGTAGTACTCGAGCGACTTGCGGATCTTGGCGCCGGTGCTCAGCGCGATCTGCAGTTCCGCATAGCGCTTGCCCGCGGCCATGAACAGCGAGCCGAACGCCATGATCAGCAGGAACCATTGCGACAGGTCGATATTCGCGGCCGCGCCACCGGCGACGGCGCGCAGCAGGAAGCCCGAGGACACGATGCAGATGTCCAGCACCGCCTGGTGCTTGAGGCCGATGCAGTAGGCCAGCTGGATACCGATGTAGACGGTCATCACCACGGCCAGGTGCCACGACGCGAGGAACGATCCCGCGATCGATCCGACCAGCAGCACCACCGACAGCAGATAGGCCAGATTCACCGGGACGACGCCCGCGGCGATGGGGCGGAACCGCTTGGTTGGATGCGCCCGGTCGGCCTCCACGTCGAGCGCGTCGTTGACCAGATAGATGCCCGAGGCCGCCATGCAGAAGACCACGAATGCGAGGCCGACGTGCGCGAGCACGGCCAAGTCGGTTGCGGTATCGGGACCTGCCGCCAGCGGTGCGGCCAGTACCAGTACGTTCTTGACCCACTGGCGCGGCCGGACCGCCTTGAACAGCCCACCCGCCAGCGTCTTGGGTGGGCCCTTGACGACTGCTTCGGCTAGGTCGGTGCTGGTCGGCTCTTCACTCATGTCAACCAAGGTCTCTTCTTGTGCGGTCACTATCGAGTCTCTTTTCGGCGGCAAGCACAACAGCGGCGGACGCGGCGCCGAGTGCGGAACCGGCGAGCACGTCGGAGGGATAGTGCACCCCGAGCACAACCCGGGAGAGCAACATCGGTGGGACGAGCACCGCAGGCAAGGGTAGCCCGGTCAATCTTCCGAGCAACACCGCCGCCGCCGTGGTGGAGGTGGCGTGCGAGGACGGGAAGCTCAGCTTGCTCGGCGTCGAGACGTTGACCTGCACCGATGGATCGTTCGGGCGGGGCCGCCGGACAATGCGCTTGATCACGATGGATGCGGCGTGCGCGCCGACCGCGCCGACCGCAACCCCGGCCCACTGCCGCCGCCGCGGCTTGTCGACCAGCCAGCCCGCCGCGGCGATGCCGACCCAGCCGAGCGCATGTTCACCGAAGTGCGACATGCCGCGGGCGGCCTTGACCACCTCGGGCCGACCGCCGATGGCGGCCTGGACCGCATTGATGATCTTGACCTCGGGTGGCTGTCCCGATGGGACCGCGGACACCGGACCGCCGTGGCCGTTCGCACTCGGCGCGGGCACCGCGGTGTTGTCGTCCGCGGCCGGGGCTTCCAAACTCACTGCTGCTCATCTCTCGTGTCGATACCGAAGACGTTCTCCCAGGCCGCCGTGCTGGTCAGCGTCGGGTGGGCGGCGCGATAGCGCTGCTGCATCTCCGGGAAGCGGGCGGCCAGCTCCTTGCGCAGCCGCATGGCCTCCTTGAACAGCCCGAGCGCCTGGCGCGGATCGCGCTTGCGGTAGACCACGCCGCGACCATCCGCGGTGGTGACGGTGACGCCGTCGACCTGCGAGAGCAGGAACCAGCGGGCGTCCAGCGTCGGCACATTCAGCTGCGGGCGCTCATGGTGTTCGGCATGCGCCGGACGGAAGTTGTGCACAACGCCCTTGGCCAGACGGACCACCTTGGCGATCGGATTCGCCGGTTCACCGACCGCACCGACGCCGATATGGCTGGCCAGCGGCAGTTCGGTGGAGGACGGCAGGATGACCGCGTCCGGGTACTGCTTGCGCATTTCGTGTACCGCGCCGAGCGCGCTCGGCAGCAGTTGGAACAGGCGCTCCGGGCCGGCGAGGAAGTCCTTGATCGCCAGATTCTGAATGGCGACCGTCGAGTACTCCAGGCAGAGCAGGTGTTTCAGCGTCGCCTTGACCGTGTTGACGACCATGCCGCGCCCATTGCCCGGCATATGCAGGGATGCGACAACGAGCCGGTTGCGCAGGTGGAAGTACGCCTGCCAGTCGATCGCGTCGTCCTTATCGCTCCACGCCATATGCCAGACCGCGGCGCCGGGCAGGGTGACGGTCGAATAGCCGTGATCGCGTGCGCGCAAACCGTATTCGACATCGTCCCACTTCAGGAACAGCGGCAGCGGCTGACCGATCTCCTCGGCGACCTGACGCGGGATCACACAGGTCCACCAGCCGTTGAAGTCGACGTCGATGCGCCGGTGCAGCAGCTTGGAATTGTCGCGGTCCTTGAGCGGATGCTTGGAGAAGTCGTGGTCGTATTCGACGTTCGGCGCGGAGGTCCACATGAAGATGCCGCGATCCACGACCTCACCCATGCTGTGCAGGTGTGAACGCTCCTGCAGATTGAGCATCTGACCACCGACCAGCATGGGCGATTCGGCGAAGCGAGCGAAGGCCAGTGCGCGCAGGATCGAATCGGGTTCGATCTCGATATCGTCGTCCATGTAGACGATGTACTCGGCGTCGGTGGTCTTCAGCGCCTCGTACATGACCCGGCTGTAACCACCCGAGCCGCCGAGGTTGGGCTGGTTGCGGATGGCGAGCCGATCGCCGAGCACCGCGGCGGCCTCGGTGAAGCCGGGTTCGTCGACCACCTTGCGGTTGCCCTGATCGGCGACGATGACCGCGGCGATCTTCTCCAGCACCAGCGGATCCGAACCGAGCGCGGCCAGGGTCTTCACCAGATCGGTCGGCCGGTTGAAGGTCGGCATGCCGACCGCGATGGTGCCCGCACCGGGCGCCTCGACCGGTGCGTACCAGCCGCCCGACAGCAGGGTGACCGCGGTATCGGTGGTGATGTCGAACCAGATCCAGCCGCCGTCTTCGAACGGGCCGAGGTCGGTCTCGAATTCCACGTGCACCGATTCGGCACCCGGCGCGACCGCGAACTCCTTGCCCTGCACGTGGATTCGCGAACCGTCGGCCTTGGACCGGTAGACGTCGACGCGGCCGTGTCCGGCCAACTCGAGCCGCAGCACCACCGAGGACAGGATGCTCCAGCGCCGCCAGTAACTCGCTGGCAACGCGTTGAAGTAGGTGCAGAACGACACCTCCGACTCCGCGCCGATGGACAGCGAGGTGCGGGTGGTGGCGTGCGCGCGCCGGGCGTTGGTCGGCGACTCTTCGAGGTAAAGGGTGCGCACGTCCAGCGGTTCACCCGGCCGAGGCAGGATGATGCGCTGCAGCAGCGACTTCGCGCGAGTTTCGGTGGTCATGTCTTCCAAAATCGATTGGGAGGTCATTCGTTGCTTTCATCCGAAAGAGGCTCGCCCGACTCCAGGTGCGGCCGCAGGACATTGTCGAACATGCTCAGCGCGCTGCCGATTGCCATATGCATATCCAGGTACTGGTAGGTGCCGAGACGACCACCGAAAAGTACCTTCGCCGTTGCAGTTTCCTGCTTGGCCAGGCTGCGGTAGGCCTGCAGCTTCGCGCGGTCCTCCGGCGTGTTGATCGGGTAGTACGGCTCGTCACCGGTCTGCGCGAAGCGCGAGTATTCGCGCATGATGACGGTCTTGTCGTTCGGGTAGCTATCGCGCTCCGGGTGGAAGTGCCGCGGTTCGATAATGCGGGTGTAGGGCACGTCCGAGTCGTTGTAGTTCATCACCGAGGTGCCCTGGTAGTCACCGGTATCGAGCACCTCGGTCTCGAAATCGATGGTGCGCCAGCCGAGTTCGCCCTCGCTGTAGTCGAAATAGCGGTCCACCGGGCCGGTGTAGACGACCGGCGCGTCCGGGTTCTCGGCGCGGATCTGCTCGCGCACATCGAACCAGTCGGTGTTCAACCGGACCTCGATCAGCTCCGAGACGGCCATATTCTCCAGCCACTTCGTGTAGCCCTCTTTGGGCAGACCCTCATAGGTGTCGTTGAAGTAGCGGTTGTCGAAGGTGTAGCGCACCGGCAGGCGGGTGATATTGCCCGCGGGCAGTTCCTTCGGATCGGTCTGCCACTGCTTGGCGGTGTAATCGCGGACGAACGCCTCGTACAGCGGGCGGCCGATCAGCGAGATCGCCTTCTCCTCGAGGTTCTGCGCGTCCTTGGTCTCGACCTCCGAGGCCTGTTCGGCGATCAGCTTGCGCGCCTCGTCCGGGGTGAAGTAGCGGCCGAAGAACTGGGAGATCAAACCGAGGCCCATCGGGAACTGGTAGGCCTGTCCCTTGTGCATCGCGAAGACCCGGTGCTGGTAGCCGGTGAATTCGGTGAACTGGGTCACGTAATCCCACACCCGCTTGTTCGAGGTGTGGAACAGGTGCGCCCCGTACTTGTGCACCTCGATCCCGGTTTGCGGCTCCGGCTCCGAATAGGCGTTGCCGCCGAGGTGGTAGCGACGATCGATTACCAACACCCGTTTGCCGAGCAGATTGGCGGCGCGCTCGGCGACGGTCAGCCCGAAGAATCCGGAGCCGACAACGATCAGATCGAACTGTGAGGCGGAGTTTGCGGAGTTACCCGGGGACGATGCGACGGTCACGGGAGCCCAGCGTATCGGAAGTCCGCGCGAGGTCCGGGTGGAGTCGCGAGGTAGGCCGAAGTGGAACGGATGCCATCCAGATTTCTCCAGAAGTTTGCCGAAATGGCTACGTGACGGCAATCGATCGGCTATTACATATCCACGCGAACTGATCGGACGTCCAGTACGCGTGCCTCGCGTTGGTTCGTCGACTGCACCAACGACCGACCGACCCGGAAGACCTGATGATGCGCAACACTCTTACCCGATTCCTGAGCGCTGCCTCGCGCACGGGCGCGGCACCGTTCATATGCCTGCTCACACTGTTCGCCCTGTTCGGTGGCGCGATAGTCGTCCCGGCTCCCGCACAGGCGGCCGAATTCGATTCCCTGGCGACGACGGCGGTCGATGATGCGGGTGCGGTATGCGTCACCGGCGCGCCGACCTTCGACGACATCGTCACCGCCGCCGCGACCGCGCTGCGCACTACGGTTCCGGCCGCGCAGATCACCGCCTTCGACCGTCAGGTCGCCGATTTCCGTAACACCATCGCCGCGGTGCGGGTGCACCGGGACGGACTGCCGGTCGCGCCGTCGACGGTGAACGAGCGCACCGAATTCCTGGACGATCCGATCGTCACCTACCTGGTCAACGGCCTGGACGCGGTCCGGACCGGACGGCTGGACACCACCATGTCGGTATCGCGGCTGACGGTCAATGACGTCATCGAGGTCTTCATCCTCGCGACCCGGATCGTGAAGATTCCGGCGCAGTTCGCGGCCAGTCTGGTGCCCACCGTCGGGTTCTTCCTCAAGCCGATCGTCGGTGCGGTGTTCAGCGGTGTGAAATCGCTGGCGCGCACGGTGCAGGACTTCCTGGCCGCCAACTGCGCCGCGCCGAACGCGTATCCGAAGCTGGTGCTCGACGAATCCCTCTACACCGAGCACGTCGAATTGCCGACGCCGCTGGTCGATCTCGCCAACACGCTGGTGCGGGCGAACGGAACATGTACGCCCGTGGCCGAATTGACCACGCGGACGCTGGTCGAACGCACCAGGGCCTTCCTCGAACAGGCGGATCTGCCGCTGGATCGGGCCGGATTGAATGCGGGAACCGAATCGCTGCAGGGTTTTTTGCGCGATAACCGGGTCGCCAAGCTGGCGCTGATGCGCCGCACCGAGGAATTGGGCCCACTCGTCGACGCACTCGACTACGGTCCGGTGACCTTCCTGACCAACCTCGGCTTCGATCTGTACGAGGGCAAGGCGCTCGACACCGTCGCGCTGGCGGATATGAAGGTGGAGAACGCCTTCGACCTGGCCACCCTGACCTTGGATGTGACCAGCCTGCTGCTCACGGTCGCCAATCTGGCGGCCGGATGGACCGGCGTCAGCGACACCATCCTTACCCCGCTATCGATGGCGCAGACCCTGGCATTCGCGCCGACCACATACGGCGCACCGATTCTGAAGGGTGTCCTGCAGTCGATGTGCGCGGTATAGCGCCGCAGGTGAGCAGCCCGATTCCCGCGGATGCGCGCGGGCTCGGTCGAGCCCGTTGATACAGCTTGTCTCGGTGTCGACCCGGCCGTCGTATCGCAACGCGATGCGACGGCCGGGTTGGATCCGATCGAAACTCATTCGGGGAAGCCGATATCCGATTCGACGGTGTCGCGGGCGGTGTACATGCGCCAATAGTGGTCGCCCAGTTCGTCATTGCTCATGCGGACGATCTCCAAACCCGCCGGGATGGCTTCGGGGTGCTCGTCGATGATGCGCTCGGCCTTGCTGTTGCCGATCAGGACGCCGATATTGAGCAGGCCCACATAGACGCCGGTGCCCTGGAGTTCGATGGCGAGTTGACGGACGTAGTTGCGTTGCGCGCCGAGGGCGACACCGACGTTGGAAAGGAACGGGAGCGGGTTCCTATCGGAGACTCCGGAGGAGAACAGCAGCGCCCCTTCGCCGCGCTCGAGCATTGCGGGGGCAACGGCACGGGTCATCCAGATCGGTGAGTACACCTTCACCTCCAGCGGGACCCGGAGGTTGTCGGCATCGACGTCCAGAGTCGATGGGACGCGGTCGCCGATATCCATGGCGGCGCCGTGCATGGCGACATCGATTGGGCCGAACTTGTTCGTAATATCGTCGACCGCACTGCGCAGCTGCTTCTCGTCGGTGAGATCCGCGGGGAAGGCGGCGGCCTCGATGCCCTCAGCGGTCAAATCCTCGACGTGCTGGTGCGCCTTATCCGGGTTCCGGCCGATGACCGCCACGCGGAACCCTGCCCGACCGAACCGCCGCCCGGTCCCCATGCCGAGCCCGGGCCCGAATCCGAATATCGCGATCGTCTTGGTCATACTTCCTCACTAAGTTGAGCAGTAGTTCAAGTTAGCTTCGACGGTACCATTAAGTTGAACCTATGCTCAAGATAAATCCGTCCGCGGATTTGTAGGATCGGCGAATGCCCGTGGACAAGCCGTTACGCAGCGATGCCCAACGCAACCGGGACGCGCTCGTATCCGCCGCCCGCGCGGTCTTCGAGGAACGCGGCCTAGACGCGCCGCTCAAGGAAATCGCCGCCCGCGCCGGGGTCGCCATCGGCACCCTCTACAACCGCTTCCCGACCCGCGACGATCTCATCGCCGCCGCCGTCGAGGACCGCATCGAATCCGGCGCCCGCATCGCCCAGGAAGCGCTCGAAATCCAAGACCCCTGGGACTCCTTCGTCTACCTGGTCGAAAAGGTCTGCGAAATCCAGGCCGCCGACCGCCTGCTCAGCGACCTCGCCCTACGCGGCGCCCCGAGCCCCGCCATTGCCCGCGCCCAGGAATTCGGCCACGGCCTGATGCGCCGAATCGTCACCCGCGCACAAGAATCCGGCGCGCTGCGCCCCGACTGGGTCCTGGAGGACATCGCCTTCATCACCTGGTCGCACACCCGCATCATCGAAGCCACCGCCAAGATCGCCCCCGAAGCCTGGCGCCGCCACCTGGCATTACTCCTCGATGGCCTCCGCGCCACCGCCGCCCACCCTCTCCCAGTGCCACCCATCACCGAAGACCAACTGCTGCAAGCGCTTCGGGGCTAGCCGACAGCCGCGCCCGGCCCACAAGCAGTTGCAGTCACGTCACATTGGTTCCGGCACGCCGCGCGGGCACTGACCGATTGGGAGGTACTGGAAACCACCACCGATCCGATGGCAGTGATCTCGGCTCCGAAGCGACTGAAGGTGTAGGAGCGCGGCGGTATCGCCCGCCGCCAGCCGGTGCCTCGCCATCAGTTGCGCCGGTATACGGCGTGCAGTCTTCGATACGGCGCGCAACTGGCTTCAGAGCGACTGGACTGTCCGCCGTAGCGAGGCTAGGACGACAGGTGGAGGTCACTGATACGGATAGGGCGGCTGACCAACAGGAGGCTGCTGCGGGTACTGCCCGGGCTGAAAGCCTGGCTGCTGATAGGGATCCGGTACCTGGCCATATGCCTGCCCAAAGGGCGCAGGTTGCGCATAAGGCGCGGCCGTTGGCACGGGCTGACCATACGGCGCCGCATACGGTTGGACCGGCTGGCCGTAGGGGTGGTGCATGCGGGCTGCGGCGATCCAGCGGCCGGTGGAACCGACGGAAGCGCAGATGAGGATGGTCAGCGGGATGACGCCCACGATGACAGTGATGGGATTGCCGGTGACAAGGCCCAAGGCGGAGACGATCAGGCTGAGCGAGGACATGATGATCAGGATTACCCGGCCCGCCGTTCTCCGGCGGAACAGAAGCATCGCACCGAGCAGCCAGAGAAATGCGATGAGTCCCCCGACTGCGATCAGGGCGTAGACGGAGCCGGGCACTTCCGATGGCGGCGCACCGTAGCGGCGATTGTCCGATTTGTTGCTCTCATTGATAGCGACGAACAATCCGAAGATCACACCGATGAGGCCGAGTAGGCCGACGATCACCGCCAAGACCGCGGCGGTGAGCGCGGTACCACCACTCGCCCGCTGCTGATAGCCGTATGTGGGTTGCGAATAGCCATAACCCGGTTGGCCGTATGGGTAACCCATCGAGATCTCCCTCCCACTTCGATCGCGAAACTCTACCGCGCCATGGCGGTTTCGCTCGATGCGAGCGCGATCAGTAGGTCAGGGCAGGGTGGGGCGGACGGGTGGGGCGGGCGGCGGTCCAGCGGGCGGCGTACCCGTTGGCGGCCAGCAGGAGAACGAGGAGTGGTAGGGCGAGGTCTATCGCGCTGCGGAGCAGGTTTTCCTGGATCAGGGCGCTCGTCTGGCCGACGAGGCCGAACAGCGGTGACACCCAGGCATGATGGTCGGCGGTGGACCACCAGAAGATACCGAGGCCGAATTCGTGGTTGGTGAGCGAAAAGGCCAGTCCGACAATGCCGATGGCGATCGAGACGCCCGACGCGAGGATCAGCGTGTATCGACCGGTCTCGTCCTGACGCCAGAGCTGGACGCCGCCGAAGATCAGGGCAAAGGCCATGAGCGCCGCGCCGAGTGTGGTGAAGATGACGAGGGAATTGTCGAAGCGGCTGCGATTGCCGATGAAGTCGGTCAGCAGCGCCGCACCACCGATCAGATCGGTCAGTCCGCCGAGCACCGCCAGCACCGCGGCGGTCTGCGCGACCGCACCACTCGGGGCCCGATCCTCACTCTTGTACAGCATCGCCGACGCTCCTCCCCGCTCATTGCGGACCACCCGATCCTACGGCCGCCGGGCTCGGCTCAGTAGCGTCGCAATCCAGCGGCCGGTCGACGGCACGACGGCGGCCGCGAGCGGCGCCACCACCGGTTCGGCTACCGGTCGAAACATCGCCGGTGCGCCCACTCGGCCTGTGCCCGGCCGCATGAAACCGAATCGCCATGGCAGATATCGCAAAGCGGGGCGCCCGCACGCAATATGCGGACGCCCCACTACTCGATCCCCCAGTAGCACGGGAGCTTTCGGACTACCGAAGGTTGGCCTCGGCGTACGCCTTCATCGCGTCGCGCACGAATTCGGCTGTCCCTTCACCGTGTACGTCGTAGTTCGCCGCGAATCGCGGGTCGGCGACGTACATTTCGCCGAGTCCGGTGAAGTGCTCGAAGGACGGGCGGCTTTGGGAACCGCCGCCCACCCATTCGTAGTGCCGCGCGACAATGGCCTGAACCTCGTCGCTATCGGGGGCGAGACCGGCCGCGTGCGCCCGGCCGTAGTCGGCGGCAATATCCAGGTGGGCCTGGAAGTGCAGGTTCTTGTCCGCCTCGCTGAGCGAACGCCACCAGCGGTCGCTGCGCTCATAGGCGTCCTTGCCCCAGCGTTCGATCACCTCATCCTTGTACCGAGTGTGGTCGAAACCGTCGAAAACCTCTGCTGCCATGAGTTGTTCACCTCGTTCCGTCTTGTGCAGCGTGTTGGTTACCGAGTCGATCTGGCGCCGGATCCGATCCTGTTCGTGCCGAAGCAGTTCCAGGTGCGTGCGCAGCGCGGCGGCGGTGTCCTGTTCGCCCGCGAGAACTTCGGCGATGACCGGAAGGCCGAGGCCGAGTTCGCGCAGTAGCAGGATGCGTTGCAGCCGAACCAGGGAGTCCTGGTCGTAGAAGCGGTAGCCGTTGGCGCCGATCCGGCTCGGCGGCAGCAGCCCGAGCTGCCCGTAGTGGCGCAGTGTGCGGCTGGTGGTACCGGCCGCCTTGGCCAGATCCTGGATGGACCATTCGGTGTCCGAGTTCATGACCTGTTCTCCCTTCTTTCTCGTCGGTACAACCAGCTTGCAAGTTGACGTTACGTCAAGGTCAACCCATTTCGACCTGGACTTTCTAACGGACTCCCACCGGCACGCGACGCTCGGTCACCGCGGGCGCGACCCGCGGCTTGGCGACCACCTGTCCGAGCAGAGTGCCGCCGAGGGCGATGGCGAGTCCGAGCACCTGCAGCGGGCTCAGCGCCTGACCCAGTGCGATCCAGCCGATCAGCGCCGCCGAGACCGGGCTGAGCAGTCCGAGGAACGCGACCGAGGTGGCGGGCACCCGGGAGATGCCGCGGAACCAGAGGAAGTACGCCAGCGCCGTGCCGATCACGCCGAGGTACAGGTAGCCGCCGATGGCCGAAGCATCGAGCGCGGGCGGTGCACCCTCGATCAGGAAGGCGAGCGGCGCAATGAACAGGCCGCCCGCAGTGAGCTGCCATCCGGTGATCGCGAGCGGTCCGACGCCTTCGGGCCGCCCCCAGCGCTGGGTGAGCACGGTGCCCATCGCCATGGACGCCGCGCCCGCGAGTCCGGCAATGACGCCGACGGTGTCGAGTTGGGCATTGGCCCGCAGCACGACGAGCGCGACACCGAAGACACCGATCAGACCCGCGATCACCTTGCGCCCATTGGGCTTTTCGGCGAGTACGACGGTCGCGAAGGCCAGCGCGAACATCGGGGCGACCGCGCCGAGCACTCCGGCCACACCGCCGGGCAGCCGGTACGCGGCCAAGAACAGCAGCGGGAAGAACGCACCGATATTGAGGACGCCGAGTGCGGCGGCGCGCCCGAGCCAGATGCCGCGCGGCAGGACTCGGGTGATGGCGAGCAGCGCGAGCCCGGCGGGCAGGGCGCGCATCAGCGCGGTGAAGAGCGGACGGTCCGGTGGCAGGAATTCGGTGGTGACCGCGTAGGTGGAGCCCCAGGTGATCGGGGCCAGTGCGGCGAGCGCCAGGGTGCCCGCGTACGAGCTACGCGCGGCGGTGGTTGTTGTCATGTCGGTCGCTCCTCATTGATAATCTCAACGTTGAAATATCTACCCGCTGTCATATCTCGCCGTCAAGTAGATGAATGTTGAGATAATCACTATCGAGAGGAACGCCCATGGCCGATGCGATCGATCTGTTCACCGCACACTGGAACCGGGAACGGCCGGACGTCGACGTATCACCGATGGCGGTGATCGGGCGCATCCAGCGGCTGTCCCGACTGCTGGAACAGGAGCTGAAGAAGTTCTTCGCCGGACACGGACTCGAGTTCTGGGAGTTCGACATGCTCGCGACGCTGCGGCGCTCCGGCGGCACGAAGGGACTCACCGCGGGCGCGCTGAACCAGGTCGCCATGCTCACCTCGGGCGCCATCACCAACCGCATAGACCGACTGGCCGCCAAGGGCCTGGTCGAGCGCGTCCCGTGCGCAGAGGACCGCCGAGCCATCCTCGTCCAGCTCACCCCGACCGGCCGCACCCTGATCGACGAACTGCTGCCCCTGCACATGGCAAACGAACAGCGCCTACTCGCCGTCCTGGATCAACAAAACCGAGATCAGCTGGCAGACCAACTCCGCACCCTGGCCGAATCACTCGGCGATACCCCCGCATCCTGACCCAGTACCTACCCGAACCAGGGCCTACCCCGCGTCCTCCTGCCACAGTTCTTCGCTCGTCGGCCCACCGGAGACAGCCGGTGGACGTGGCGGGGTCGGGGTCGACGCGGTCCTCGGTGCGACGGTACCTCCGGGCGCAACCGTGGAATTCGGCACAGCGTTACTGCCCGGCGCTACGAAACCTCCTGGCGCTGTGGCACTCTCGGGTCCACGTCCGGGCAGCACCGCCCCGGGCGAAACACTGCCGCCCGGCGGCACCACACCACGCGGCCCGAGCACACCTGCGGGCACCGAACTTTCGGAACCGAGGGTGGCTCCGGGCAACGCCCCATCCTGCGGTCCGAGCACACCGCCCAACAATGCCCCCTCAGGCGAAACACTGCCGCCGGGCGGCACCACACCACGCGGCCCGAGCACACCTGCGGGCACTGAACTTTCGGGACCGAGGATGGCTCCAGGCAACGCCCCATCCTGCGACGCAGTGCCGCCAGGAAGCACTGCGGTCCCGGGTGAACCGTTGGCGTTCGGTCGCACTGCACTTCCCCGCGGCACCGTGCCCGCGGGCGGCACCGTGCTGCCCGGCTTACCCTCCTGGGTTGTGGTCCCGTGTGGATCCGGCACCAGTTGCATGAGGGTTGTGAAGTCGACGACCCGGGCGCCGAGCGTGGGGGTTGCGATGATGACGCCGTTGGTGAAAAGGCGGTAGGTGCCAGCGTTTTCGGAGAGGGCCATCTCGGGGCCGAGGGGTTGGCCCAGCGCGCTGTTCGCGCCGCCGATCCGGCGGTATTCGGCCTCGATCGGCGATTCGACTGTGAGGGTCTGCTTGCGGGGGTCGACGGGCGGTGCGGCCGCGCCGACCACCGGGGTGCCGAGTTCGGCCGGTGTGGGGCCGACATCGAAGGCATAGATATCGGCGGGTTCCCCGCCGTCGGGGGCGGCGGAGTACTCCGCACGCAGAATTCGACCGTCCCGCAGCAGTACCGTTCCCGCGGTCGCCGCGATGGCCCGGGTCGCGCGCGGATCCTCCTTGGCGGTGCCCGGATAGACCTGGCAGTCGGTGGTGTCGCAGGTCTGCGCATAGGGGTAGCGGTGTTCGGCGAGTGCATACGAGCGCGCCGCGATCGCCTGTGCGCGAAGGGCTTCCGTCGCACCTTTATCGGCCCAATTGGCCTGCACCTCGGCCGGGACGACGCCGATCAGATAGTCCTCGACATCGACGCGATTCACCGTGCGCGCCTCGCCGTTCTCCATCGCAACGCCGAGCGAGCCGCGATAGGCCGAACCGCCGCACAGGGTCAGATGTTCGGCCGCGGGACGGTTGGGCCGGGGATTGACCGGATAGATCCACGGGTCGGTGACCGTCTTTTGCCACAGCACCTCGCCGTCACAGCCCATCGTGACGACCACATGCGCACCGCCATTGGGTAGCGCGGTGAGGTGGGCGACCTGACCGGGTGCGAGCAATTGGCCAGCGACCCGCAACCCGGCGTCGGCGTAGGCGTCCAGTGTGGAGTCGTCCTGTTCCACTAGTCGCACCCCGACGGTGGTTGCTGAGATCTTGCCCAGGGTCGCGCCCGGGTAGTAGTGATCGAGGATGCGCTCGGCGGCCCAGCCCTCCTGTGCGCTGTCGAATGCGCCGACCTGACTCATCCCGCGCCCGTGCCCCGGTCCGGCGAGCGCCCGATACGGCGCGTCGGTCGGCCAGACCCAGCACGCGATCACGGTTCCGGCCAACATGGCGGCGCCACCCGTGACCAGCACCGGACGGATGGATATCGGGGTTCGCGATATCCGCCTACGGCCAATTCGCCTACCCGCCGCTGTCGTTTTCATCCGCATTTTTCCGCTCCCCCGCGGTAGCCCATTTCGCTGCTGTTCGCGTCGCATCCGTTCACTCCCACGGTTTTTCGGGACCTGATCGGTTCGATACCGCTCGGCATGTCGTGCCATCCGGGCGCAATCCAAGAGCTACATTCGAGCAATCACATGATCCTCAACCAAAGGTTTAGATTTGTGACAGTTGTGAACTAGTGTGGTCGTTGGTGCATCAGGAAGCAACCCTGACATTCGTGCAGATGATCGCTCGGTTCGACCTGAATGGAGACGCTCGTGCCGTACCGCAAACCGAAACGTTCCTACGTGCTCCCGGTTGTCACCACTGTTGCGGTAGCGGCCCCGCTCGCGACTTTCACGCTGAGCGATTCGACCGATTACCGTTCGACCACCGGTAGCGAGCTCGCCGCAATACCCGCACAGATGGCCGAGGTGGTCCTCACCACGGTGCCCGACATCACCCTTCCGCTCCGCGAACTCACCGGGCTCGACCTGCCGGATCTACATCTTTCGGATCTACGCATGCTGCCGCTTCCGGATTCCGTTCCGATTCCGCAGGGGCTACCGCTGCCGCCCGGCATGGAGCTACCCAAGGAAATTCCGATCCCCAAGCTGAATCTCGGACAGGGCGCCCCGGGCCAGTCAGTACCGGGCCAATTCCTCCCAGGCCAGCCAGCTCCCGGCCGATCCCTCCCGGGCCAGTCAGTACCGGGCCAATTCCTCCCAGGCCAATCGGCTCCCGGCCGATCCCTCCCGGGCCAGTCAGTACCGGGCCAATTCCTCCCAGG
>NZ_JBEXUI010000007.1:111825-243893 GCF_040614395.1 Nocardia sp. NPDC005998
GGCCAATCGGCTCCCGGCCGATCAATCCCAGGCCAATCGGCTCCCGGTCAAACCTTCTCCGGCCAAACGACTCCGGGTCATTCCGCCCCTGGCCAGGCCATTCCCGGCCAAACCACGCCGGGCCAGAGCCCCAACACCAGACAAGGCACCACCCTCGGTCAGGGCACCACACCCAGCCAATCCCTTCCAGGCCAACCGGTTCCGAACCAACCTGTTCCGGCCCAATTGGCTCCCGGGCAAACCTTCCCCAGCCAACCGACTCCAGGGCAATCCGCCCCTGGCCAGGCCATTCCCGGCCAAACCACGCCGGGCCATAGCCCCAACACCGGTCAGGGCACCGCCCATGGTCAGAGCATCACACCCAGCCAAACCACGCCGGGTCAAAGCCCCCGAACAAGTCAGCGCCCCGACACAGGTCGAGGCACCCTCGGACAGGGCATCACTCCAGGCCAAACCGGTCCCGCGCAGTCCGGCCAACGTCATCCTTCGGCCGCCGCCTTCATCGCCGACGAGGACCAGTTGGAACCCGGAATCACCCCGGACACACCCGCACTGGCACCCGGCGCTGTCCCACCGGAACTGCTCAGCCAGGTCGGTGCGCAGGTCAAGGAAGTCAGTCGGGATACACCGTTCAGCCTCGTCGCATTGACCGCGCACGATCTGGTGGACACCAAGGTGATGATCCGGGCCCGTCAGTCCGATGACACCTGGGGCCCCTGGTACGACAGCCAAGCCGTCGATACGCGTCGCAACGATCGAGTGGCGGCGGGCGGCACCACCGGCACCGAACCGATCTATGTTGGCAATACCAAGTCGGTGCAGATTCTGGTGACCCGCAAGCCGACCCCGGCCACCTCACCGCATTCCCCGATCGCGGATGATGCCGAGGGCGCGGTGCCGATGCGGCCCACCCAGGCCGCCCCTCGCTCGGATGATCCGGCTCAGACCGCTGCCGCACTGACGGCTGTGCTGATCGATCCGGGCCGAGGGGCCATCGACGGCACGCTCACCGATGTCGCGGCGGCGCTGCCCGGCGGCGGACCCAATGTCATCACCCGATCCCAGTGGGGCGCCGACGAATCCATTCGCTGCGAAGACCCCACCTACGACGACCAGGTCGGCGGCATCACGGTGCACCACACCGCGGGCCGCAACGACTACAGCAAGGCCGAATCCGCGGGCATCGTCCGCGCGATCTACACCTATCACGCAAAGACGTTGGGCTGGTGCGATATCGGTTACAACGCACTGGTCGACAAGTACGGCCAGATCTTCGAGGGCCGCTTCGGCGGACTGGACCGTCCGGTGCAGGGTGCGCACGCAGGTGGGTTCAACGAGAACACCTCGGGTGTGGCATTGATGGGCAACTACGAGTCCGAGGAGCCCTCCGCGGAGGCGCTCGACGCGGTCGGCCGGTTCATCGGCTGGCGGTCCAAGATTGCGGGCCTCGACCCCAAGGGTTCCACCACGATGTACTCCGAGGGCACCGAATTCACCCCCTATCCGGAGGGCGAGGCGGTCCGGCTGCCGGTGGTGTTCGCGCATCGCGACGTCGGCAATACCAGTTGCCCCGGTGACGCGGCCTATGCCGATATGGATCGCATCCGCGATATCGCCGCGGGCGTATCGGGCGCTTCCGGCACGTCGAGCAAACCGCAACAGCAGGCGCAGGCACCCCAGCAGCAGGCGCAGTCGCAGACCGCCCCGCGCCCCCAGCCGGATATCGCAACGCTGGCCGCGCTGACCGCCAAACTGCTCGGCATGGTGAATCAGAACCCGATCGCCAAACATTGGGCCGATAAGGGCGGTCCGGACGGCCCGCTCGGCGCGGCTGTATCGGAGCCGCTGCCCGCCACCCAGGGGCAGCAGTACGCCAAATTCGTCAACGGGTATGCCTACACCGGCGCGAATGGTCAGGTGTACGAGGTGATGGGCGCGATCCTGGACCGCTTCCTCGCCCTCGGCGCCGACGCTGGCTTCCTCGGCCTCCCGCTGAGCAATACCTATCCGGTGCCGAACGGACTGCGCACCGACTTCCAGTACGGCTCACTGATTCTCAACCAGCTGACCGGCATCATCACCACCGTCTGGAAGGCCTACAACGAAACCAACCAACAGCAGATCAGCCGCAATCCGGTCGGCCAGGCCAGCGCACCCGCTGGCTGACCAGCGCACCACGCCGAGCCCAGCTGCGACGACCGCGTCGACCAGTTGGGCTCGGCGCATTTCTGCACCGGAAACCGCCTGGGCCGCTTCGATATCTGTGCCCAGCCGGCCGAACTCTGCAACGGCTCACCGGGATTCGGTCAGTCCCGCTGACCAGCTCAGACCCACCAGCGCTCGAGTACTTGCGCCACACCGTCTTCGGAGTTCGCGGCGGTGACTTCGTTTGCGGCCGCGAGCGCCTCCGGGTGTGCGTTGGCCATCGCGACACCGTGGCCGACCATGGTAAGCATCGGTACGTCATTGGGCATATCACCGAACGCGATAATGGCTGAATGTTCGACGCCGAGGCGCTGGGCCACTATCGCCAGGCCGGACGCCTTGGTGACGCCGGGGGCGGAGAGTTCGATCAGGCCGTGGTCGGTCGAGTAGGTGATATCGGCGCGGTCGCCGATCAGCGGTGCGAGGACCGAGCGCATATCGGCGCTTCGGGTGCCGCGTAGTCGAACAAGCATCTTGATCGCGGGCGCATCGATGACTTCCATGCGCGAGACCTCGGTGTCATCCGGATTGAGCCATGCGTGCTCGTATTCCGGCGAGCTCACGAATTGCGGCGTCACCGCATCGTGCGCGCTGGCACCGACGCGTTCGGCGGCGAGGCCGCAGCCGGGCAGCGCGCGTTCGGCCAGATCCGCGATCCAGGACAGGGTGTCCACGTCGAGCGTGCGGCTGGCGAGCACCCGATCGGCGGCGCTGTCGTAGATCACCGCACCATTGCCGCAGACACACAGCGGCGCGTAGCCGAGCCCGTCGACCACCGGATCGATCCAGCGGGGCGGCCTGCCGGTGGCAAGGACGAATGGCACACCGTCGGTGATCAGCGCGGCCACCGCCGCCTTGGTTCGCGCGGTAACCCGCTCGTCGTGATCGATGAGGGTGCCGTCCACATCGGTGGCAACCATCTTCGGCTTGGGCAGGTGCAGGCGCGTCACCTATTCCATCCTGCCGGAAGACCATCTCGGCGAGGTCGCGGCTATCACCACGGCCTCGATCCGTGCCACCACGATCGGCTCGCGCAGTGTGCGGCTGTCACTTGGATGGCGGTCGCCGCCATACGGAGTCGTCGGCCTGCACTGTCGGGTCGGGCTGTTGTTCAGCCTGGTCAGGCTGTGGTTTCGCCAGATCAGGCCGCGGATGTGCAGGGGCTGCGGCGGGATTCGCCGACGCGCCCGGGTGTGTGCCCGGGGGTGCGGCATGTGGCCCGGCCTGACCCGGCGGCGGATATGCAGGCACACCCAAGGGATTCGCCGACCAGTCCGAGTACGTACCCGCCTGGGATGCGGCCTGACCCGGCCGCGGATATGGAGGGACTGCTGGAGGATTCATCGACCGGTCCGAGGGTGTGGCCGCCAGAGACGCGGCCTGCGCCGTCTGATCGGGCGGCGGATATGCGGGGGCCGCAGGAGGATTCGCCGACCAGTCCGAGGGCGTGCCCGCCGGAGACGCGGCCTTTGGCCCAGCCTGATCGGATGCCGGAGATGCAGGCCCTATCGAGGGATTCGCCGACCAATCCGAGGGCGTGCCCGCCGGAGATGCGGCCTGGGTTCCTGCCTGGTCGGTTCCCGAATAGGCGGAACCCGCGTGAGGATACGGTGCACCGGGGCTGTACTGCGGATAACCGGTCGACGCGGGCGGGTAGGGCGCCGCGCCCGATCCGGATGAATACAGCGCTGGTCCGGGAGGTGGCGCGGCAGGTCCGTACGGGTACCCGGCCACCGGTGGTGGGTAGGCGCTCGCCGGGTCATAGTTCAACCAGCGCGTCGTCGGGGCGATGAGGGCGAGGACCGCGGTGGCGATCGGGAAGACCAGCCCGATCAGACCGCCGACGCCACCGCTGATCGCTGCCGCGCCACCGCCCGAGGTGGTGTAGCGCAGTGTCACCGTGTACTCCGCGATTCCGGCGATCACGACCACCGCACACCCCGCCACGACCAGCACCCGGCCGAGCGGCTTCCTGGTGAACATCATGACTGCGCCGACACCGAGCAGGATCGCCGTGATCAGCGCGATAACACCGGTCACCAGCGCATATGTCCTGAACCACGGCTGCGCGAACAGGCCGGTCGAGTCGTAGTCGGCGAGGTCGGTCCCCAGGTCCGTGACCCCGAGCACGATATTCATACCGCCGCCGAGCAACTGGCCCGCGCTGCCGATACTCGCCAGCACTCCGGCGCTGATCGCGGTGCCGCCGCCGGGCGCGGGCGCCGGAGCCAGCGGATACGGCTCATATTGCGGATAACTCATTACGGTCCCCCTTAGAGCGCCGAGAAAAGCCTGGACGCACCGGCAACGACAGGATAAGGGACATGCCGATCTCACACGAGTCACGCACGGTCGCACCCACGTCCTTATGATCAGGGACTAATACTCGATGCTGGCCCGACCAGCCGTAAGACCAGAGGACTGATGACCGGCTTCCTGCTACGACGCGCGTTCAATTATGTCGTGCTGTTGCTGCTGGCTTCGTTCCTGACGTTCAGTCTGGCGTCACTGACGTTCAAGCCGCTGGACAGTCTCGAACAGCGCAATCCACGTCCGCCGCAGGCGGTGATCGATGCCAAGGCCGAACAGCTGCATCTCAACGAGCCGATCCCACAGCGCTATATCAGCTGGCTGAAGGGCATCCCGAAGGGTGACTTCGGCGAGACGCTGGCCGGACAGCCGGTCAGCGAGGAGCTGCCGCGGCGGGTGCTGGTGAGCCTGCGGCTGCTGATCATCGGTTCGATCGTGGGCACGGTGCTCGGGGTGTTGATCGGTGCGGCCGGGGCGATCCGGCAATACAAATTCAGTGATTACTTCACCACGGTCGTCTCGCTACTGGTGCTGAGCACGCCGGTGTTCCTGCTCGCCACCCTGTTGAAGTACGGTGCGCTGGAAGTGAATACGCTGACCGGATCGCAGATCTTCCTCTATACCGGTGAGACCTCGGCGAACAAGATCAACGGCTTTTTCCCGCAATTGCTCGACCGGCTCCAGCATCTGGTGCTGCCGACCGCCACTCTGGCCCTCGGCGCGATGGCCGGTTACAGCCGCTATCAGCGCAACGCCATGCTCGACGTATTGCAGAGCGATTTCATCCGCACCGCCCGCGCCAAGGGTCTGACCCGCAATAAGGCCCTCTACAAGCACGGTCTGCGCACCGCGCTGATCCCGATGGCGACGCTGTTCGCCTACAGCCTCGGCAGTCTGATCACCGGCGCGACGTTCACCGAGAAGATCTTCGGCTGGCACGGCGTCGGGGAATGGTTGGTCAACTCGATCAATGCCCAGGACCTCTACGTTGTCGTCACGGTGACGGCATTCGCCGGTCTGGTGGTGCTGGTTTCGGGCCTGCTGTCCGATGTGGTGTACGCGATTCTCGACCCCAGGGTGCGTGTGGGATGACGGAAGCCGAGATCATTGTCCAGGGCGCGCCGGAGGTCGCGGCCGCCACCGGTCGGCGCAGGCTCGTCCTGCGCCGCTTCCTGCGCAATAAGCCCGCCGTCGCCGGTGTGCTCGTGCTGCTGATCCTGGTGCTGGTCGCCTATGTGCTGCCCTACTTCTGGACCTGGGACTATCAGGAACTCGATGGCACGGCGCTGCGCAAACCGCCGAGTGCGAAACATCCCTTCGGCACCGATGCCATCGGCCACGACGTACTCGCACAGACCCTGCGCGGGATGCAGAAGTCGCTGATCATCGGCTTCTGTGTCGCCATTATCAGCACCACCATCGCGGCGCTGACCGGTTCGATCGCCGGGCTCATCGGCGGTTTCACCGATCGGGCCATCATGTGGCTGGTGGATCTGCTGCTGGTGGTGCCGAGCTTCATCATCATCGCGCTGTTCGCGCCGAAGACCAAGGGCAGCGGCTCGATCCTGCTGCTGATCCTGCTGCTGAGCGTCTTCGGCTGGATGATCAGCGCGCGCATCGTGCGCGGTCTGACGATGAGTCTGCGCGAACGCGAATTCGTGAGGGCCGCACGGTATATGGGCGCGCCGACGAGGACGGTGATCCTGAGCCATATCCTGCCGAATATCGCCTCGATCCTGATCATCGACACCACGCTGTCGGTGGGTGCTTCGATCATGGCCGAAACCGGTTTGAGCTTCCTCGGATTCGGTGTGCAGTCGCCGGATGTTTCGCTCGGCACGCTCATCGCGTCGGGCACCGCGTCGGCGCTCACCTTCCCGTGGCTGTTCATGTTCGCCGGTGGACTGCTGATCGTCATCGTGCTTTCGGCGAATCTGGTCGGTGACGGATTGCGTGACGCGTTCGATCCCAGCGCGAAACGGGCTCGTTCGCGGAAGAAGGCGGCGTCGGAAAAGAAGGTCGGGGCATGACGGGCGATATGGCCGCCATCGAAAAGAACTCCACCGCACCGCTGTTGGAGGTCTCCGATCTGCGGGTTTCCTTCCCGAGCGAGGAGGGACGGATCGACGCGGTGCGCGGGGTGAACTACACCGTCTCCGACGGTGAAGTGCTCGCCATTGTCGGCGAATCCGGTTCGGGTAAATCGGTTTCCTCGCTCGCGGTGATCGGGCTGCTGCCGGAACAGGCGCGGATCAATGGCTCCATCCGGCTGCGCGGACGCGAACTGCTCGGACTCGGCGATCGTCAATTGTCCAAGCTGCGTGGACGCTCCATCAGCATGGTGTTCCAGGACCCGCTCTCGGCGCTGACCCCGGTCTACCGGGTCGGCGATCAGGTGGCCGAAGCCCTGCTCGCGCATACCGATATGACCAGCCGCGAGGCGTCGGCGCGGGCGGTGGAGCTGCTGGATATGGTGGGCATTCCCGATCCGGCGGTGCGCGCTAAGGCATTTCCGCACGAATTCTCCGGCGGCATGCGTCAGCGGGTGGTCATCGCCATGGCCATCGCCAATGATCCGGCGCTGATCATCTGTGATGAACCGACCACCGCACTCGATGTGACGGTGCAGCAGCAGATCCTGAATCTGCTGCGCAAGGCGCGTGATATCACCGGCGCTGGCGTCATCATGATCACCCACGATATGGGTATCGCGGCCACCCTGGCCGACCGCGTCGCGGTGATGTATGCCGGAAAGATTGTCGAAACCGCGCCAGCGGCAGAACTTTTCGCCGCACCGCGGATGCCGTACACGGTCGGGCTGCTCGGCTCCATTCCCCGTATGGACGGACCGGCGCGCAGCCCACTGATCCCGATCGTCGGTGCGCCACCGGCGATGCACGCGCTGCCGCCGGGTTGCTCCTTCGCACCGCGCTGTCCGATCGCGATCGATGACTGCCGCGCGGCCGAGCCGCCATTGGAGAAGACCGGCCCTGGCCATTCGGCCGCCTGTATCCGCACCGCGGAGGTCACCTCCGCCGATCTGTTCGCGGCCTACCGCCAGGAGATTGCGGAGCCGAGCGCCGAGGCCGAGACCGATGGGCGGGTGGTGCTGCGGGTTTCCGATCTGGTCAAGACCTATCCGATCACCTCCGGCGTGGTGTTCAAGCGCCGCAAGGGCGAGGTCCGCGCGGTCGACGGCATCAGCTTCGAGGTGCGCGCCGGGCGCACACTGGCGCTGGTCGGCGAATCGGGATCCGGAAAATCCACCACACTCACCCAGATTCTCGACCTGGTGCAGCCGGAAGCGGGCACTATCGAGATCATGGGCAGCGATATCGCGACCCTGACCAAGGCGCGCAAACGCGAGATCCGCCGCAAGATGCAGATCGTCTTCCAAGATCCGACGGCCGCGCTGGATCCGCGGTTGCCGATCTTCGATGTGCTCGCCGAACCGATGCGCATCGATGGCCGCCCGCGCGCCGAAATCGCCAAGCGGGTACCGGCACTGCTCCAACAGGTCGGTCTGCGGCCCGAGCACGCCGATCGCTATCCCGCCGATTTCTCTGGCGGCCAGAAGCAGCGCATCAGCATCGCCCGCGCGCTGGCCCTGGATCCGGAGATTCTCGTGCTCGACGAACCGGTGTCGTCGTTGGATGTGTCCATCCAGGCGGGTGTGCTGAATCTGCTGCGCAACCTGCAGACCGAACACGGTCTGTCCTATCTGTTCGTCTCGCACGATCTTTCGGTGGTCCGCAACCTGGCCCACGATATCGCGGTGATGTACCGCGGGAAGATCGTCGAGGCCGGGCCCGCCGAACAGATCTTCGACCATCCGAGCAACGAGTACACCCGGGCGTTGATCGATGCGGTCCCGGTGCCGGTCGTCAGCCGATAGAGGGAGAGCGCGATGCCATCGAGAACCCGAGCCAGCCGGATGCGGTGGGCGGTACCGGTGGTCGCGCTCGGCCTGATCGTGGCGGGCTGCGGTTCGGGCGGCGATTCGACAGCGGGGCTGTCAGCCACACTCGGCACCACCAATGACATCAATCCCAAGAGCGTCGACGAGGTGCGCAACGGTGGCAATCTGCGCCTCGCGACCACGTCGTACCCGGCCAACTGGAACACCCTGTCCAATGACGGGAACGACGGCGAGATAGCCGATATCGAACGGCCGATGATGCCGCGATCGTTCGACACCAACGCCGCCGGCGAATTGTCGATCAATCGGGACTATTTCACCGATATCGCGCTGACCAGCACCGACCCACAGCAGGTCACCTATACGATCAACCCGAAGGCGGTCTGGTCCGACGGCAATCCGATCACCTGGGAAGACATCAAATCCGAGGCGAACGCGCTCAGCGGCCGGGATAAGCGCTTCCTGATCGCCATTACCAACGGCTTCGAATTCGTGGACAAGGTGGAGCGCGGCGTCGATGACCGCCAAGCTGTCCTGACCTTCGGCCATCCATATGCCGAATGGCGCGGACAGTTCGCGGGCAATGCCTCGCTGTTCCCGAAATCCGTTACCGCCGATCCGGATGCGTTCAACAACAGCCTCGCCAATGCGATGGGGCCCAGTGCCGGACCGTTCCAGGTCGTGTCCACCGATCGCGCGCAGGGCCGAATCGTATTGGGCCACAATCCGAAATGGTGGGGTGCCAAACCCAAACTCGACACCATCACCTTCAGCGTGCTCGATCACTCCGCCTGGACGACGGCGCTGCAGAACAACGAGCTCGACCTGATCCAGCTGACCACCGTCGACGACGTCCAGACCGTACGCAATACCGGTGGCCTGGTGGTTCGGCGCGCGCCGGGTAACCGCTGGCGCCACATCACCTTCAATGGCGCACCGGGGTCGATCCTTTCCGACCCCAGGGTGCGCGTGGCCATTTCCAAGGCCATCGATCGGCAGTCGATCGTCAACGCGATCCAGAACGGGCTCGTCGAGAATCCCAAGCCGCTGAACAATCACATCTTCCTGCAGGGTCAGACGGGCTACCAGGACAACAGCCTCGGGTTCGATCCGACGGCGGCCGCTCGCGAACTCGACGCGGCGGGGTGGAAAATCAACGGTAACGTGCGGGAGAAGGATGGGCGCAAGCTCGTCATCCGCGATGTCATGTACAACGATCCGACCTGGGTGCAGGTCGCTCAGATCATTCAGCGCAACCTCGCCGACATCGGCGTGGGGCTGACCATCGACACCAAGCCCGGTGCCGGGTATTTCACCGATGTCATCCAGCCGGGTGACTTCGACGCCGCACAGTTCATCTGGTCCGGTGATGCGTTCGCGTTCAGCAGTATTCGACAGGCGTACTACTACGACCCGAACGACCTGCAGGGCAATTACGCCCGCATCGGCTCACCGGAGCTCAACGCCCTGATCGATCGCACCCTCTCGGAACTGGATCCGAAGAAGGCGATCGAACTGGCCAATGAGGTGGACCGCAAGGTCTTCGAGGAGGGACATTCGCTGCCGCTCATGCAGAGCGATGGCAGCTTCGGCGTGCGCGCCGATCTCGCCAATATCGGGTCCCCTGGCCTCGCGTCATACGACTACACCAAGATCGGATTCGTGAAATGACAACAGCACACATCGCCCGACAGCGCCGGGTGGGAATCCGGATCGCGGCCCCCGCCGTCGCCATCGCGCTGATTTTGTCCGGGTGTGGGTCGAGCGACCTGGAGACCAGCAGCAGCTCGCTGACCAGCTCCAATGATATCAATCCAAAGGAAAGGGGCGAGCTGCGCGAGGGCGGGAATCTGCGTCTGGCACTGACGAATTTCCCGGCGACCTTCAATTCGTCACATATCGACGCCGACGGCGAGGTTACCGACCTCGTCGGCTGGACACTGCCGGGTTCGATCAAATCCAATGCGGCGGGTGAGATTTCGACTGACACCAACTACTTCACCGAAATCAAGCTCACCAATACCAGCCCGCAGACGATCGTCTACACCATCAACCCGAAGGCCGTCTGGACCGACGGAACCCCCATCACCTGGGAAGACCTGCGGTCGCAGTGGTACGCACTCAGTGGGCGCGACAACGCATTCCAGGTGCGCGCGACCCAGGGTTATGCCCAGGTGGACCGGGTCGAGCGCGGCGCGGACGATCGGCAGGCAATCGTCACCTTCGGCCAGCACTACGCGGAATGGCAGGGACTGTTCGACATCATCTATCCGAAGGCGTCGACGGCGACCCCACAGGCATTCGATGCCGTCGACCGCAATGGTCTTGCGGTGTCGGCCGGACCATTCGTGATCACCTCGATCGACAAGGCACAGCAGCGAATCGTGCTCGGCCGCAACCCGAAGTGGTGGGGCGAAACCCCGAAGCTGGATACGGTCACCTACAGCGTGCTCGACTATGCGGCCCGGCTCAACGCCCTGCAGAACAATGAACTGGATGCCGCGACCGTATCCGGTCTGGATGAGGTGAAAACGGCCTCGAACGCACCCGGGATCAAGGTGCGCCGGACCCCGGCACAGCGCTTCTCGCACTTCACCTTCAACGGAGCGCCTGGCTCGATCCTCGAGGATCCGAAACTGCGCGTGGCCATTTCGAAGGGCATCGATCGGCAGGCCATCGCGACCGCTAGCCAGCAAGGGGTGGTGACCGATCCCAAGCCGCTGAACAACCACATATTCGTGGCGGGCCAGAAGGGCTTCCAGGACAACGCGGCATCGGTCGCCTACAACCCCGAGCAAGCCGCCAAGGAACTCGATGACCTCGGGTGGAAGCTCAACGGTGACGTCCGCGAAAAGGATGGCCGCAAGCTCGAAATCCGCGATGTGATGTACCAGCAGGAACTCTGGCTCCAGGTCGCCCAGATCGCGCAGCAGAATCTGGCGAAGATCGGCGTCAAGCTGATCATCCAGACCTACCCGGGCAATGGCCTTTTCAAGGATGTGGTCGATCCGGGCAACTTCGATATCGTCCAGTTCAGCTGGACCGGTAGCATTCTCCCGCTCGGCGCACTGCCGCAGATCTACGCCTACAACCCGGCCAACCCGCTGAGCAATAAGGGCAAGATCGGCTCGCCGGAACTGAACGCGCTTATCGAACAGACCATTGCCGAACTGGATCCCGAGAAGGCCATCCAACTGGCGAACCAGTGCGACAAGATGATCTTCGACGAGGGCTTCTCCCTGCCCATCGCGCAATCTCCCGGCACCATCGCCGTGCGTGAGGGGCTGGCCAACTACGGTGCGTTCGGCCTGGCTTCACCGGATTACACCACGATCGGATTCGTGAAGTGAGGTTTCCCGCAATGACTTCCGCACGCTTTGCCCGGTTCGCCGTCCCCGTTGTCGCGCTCGGCCTGATCGCGACCGGTTGCTCCGACAACAGCATCACCCCGGGCACGGTCGATATCGGCAGTACAAACGACATCAACCCGAAGGATCGCAGCGAGCTGCGCGACGGCGGGAACCTGCGCCTGGCCATCACCAACTTCCCGGAGAACTTCAACTATCTGCATATCGACGGCACCACCGACACCACGGCCACGGTGATCAATCCGACGATGCCGTCTCCTTGGGTGAGCAATGCGGCGGGAGAACTCACCGTCGACCACAATTACTTCACCGACATCAAGCTGACGAATACCAGCCCCCAGCAGGTCACCTACACGATCAACCCGAAGGCCGTATGGTCCGATGGCAGCCCGATCACGTGGGAGGACCTGCGATCGGAGGCGGCCGCGCTGAGCACCAAGGACCCCGGCTTCCTCATCTCCTCACCCAGCGGCTTCGACCGGGTCGAGAAGGTCGAACGAGGCGAGGACGACCGGCAGGCGATCGTCACCTTCAATAAGCCGTATGCCGAGTGGCAGGGTCAATTCAGTCCGCTGTATCCGAAGTCTGTCACCGCCACCCCGGATGCGTTCAGCAATGCCGACCACGACACGCTCCCGGTCAGCTCGGGTCCGTTCATGGTCACCGGCATCGATCGCGCGCAGAACCGGATCACGCTGGGCCGCAATCCGAAATGGTGGGGCGATACCCCGAAGCTGGACACGATCACGCTCAGCGTGCTCGATAATTCCGCGGTGCTGCCCGGGATCCAGAACAATGAGATCGACTACGCCTATATGTCCGGCATCGAGAATGTGACCGGCGCGAAGAATTCGAAGAACGTGGTGGTGCGGCGCACGCCCGAGCCCAGTTGGTCGCATCTGACCTTCAATGGCGGCAAGGGCGCCCTGCTCGAGGATCCGCAACTGCGCATTGCCATTTCGAAGGCAATCGATCGGCAGGCCCTGGTGACCGCCGCCCAGAACGGTGTCGTCGAAAATCCGACGCCACTGAACAACCACATCTACATGAAGGGCCAGAAGGGCTACCAGGACAATTCGGCGCCGATCGCCTACGACCCCGCCGAGGCGGCGCGGATGCTCGACGCGCTCGGCTGGAAGCTCAATGGCGATGTCCGCGAAAAGGATGGGCGAAAGCTGGAACTGCGCGATGTGATGTACCAGCAGGAGGCCTGGGTGCAGACCGCGCAGATCGTGCAGCAGAACCTGGCGAAGGTCGGGGTGAAACTGACCATCCAAACCGTACCCGGCCAAGGGTTGTTCAAGGACGTGATCGATCCGGGGAACTTCGACATCGCCCAATTCAGCTGGGGCGGTAGCGTGTTACCGCTGGGGGCCCTGCAGCAGATCTACACGTATGATCCGAACAACCCGAACAGTCAGTTGAGCAATAAAGCACGCATCGGATCACCCGAACTGAATGCGCTGATCGAACAGACCATTGCCGAACTGGATCCGGCGAAGGCCATCGAACTGGCGAACAAATGCGATCAGATGATCTTCGCCGAGGGCTATTCGGTACCACTGCACCAGGCCTCGGGCACCTACGCCGTCCGCGATAACCTCGCCAACTATGGGGCCTTCGGCCTCGCCAGCCCCGACTACACCAAAGTCGGCTTCCTGAAGTGAAATTCGGACCGGGCCACCCCCTGGCCTATCCGGTCTCCGTGACGATCGGCGCCCTGGTTGTTTGCCTGGCCTGGGCGCCGTTCGCCGATCTGGACCAGCTCGCGGCCCTGGCGACGGTGGCGCTGGGCATCCTGGGTTACACGGGGTTTCAACTGGCAAGGGCGCTGGGGCGCCTGCCGCATGGATTGGCAGACGGCAACCGCGCGGGTTCCGGTGGGGACCATCGCGACAATATCCGCACCGTAGAGATCAAGCGGGTGCGACAGCAGCACCGGCTCGTCAGTCGCAGTTGGCTCGAGATCACCGAGAACTACCGCACCCGTTGGCTGCCGGTGTTTTTCGAGCCGGGACTGCTCGGCATGACCGAAACCGCGGCCGAGGTGTCCGACCGATCCGTCGACACCGCCACCCTCCACTTCTATCCCTCCGGAAAAACGCGCACCTCCGAACCGCCCGGTCGCCTGATCGATAACCCATCCCGCCCCGACCCCGATGCCCCGGACCTCGCAGCCGAATCCGCTCGGGTCCGCCGCCGCCTGCTGCTCGACGCCCAGTCCACGGTTGCCGCGCCCTTCGTGGGTCTGATGTGGGTCTACGTGGCCGAGGGCGGGTTCACCGCCTTCCTGGCCGCCACTTCGGTGGCCGCGGCCACCGCCATCTGGCTCGCCGCCGTCCGCGGCTCCGACCCCAGCTGACCCGGCCGGCGTCGGGCGAACCGGTGGGGCAGTACTGGTCATTTACTGGTCTGACCACTTGACCTCCTGACCTTTGTGGCGCAGAGTATGGACATGGCGTTGCAACCTGTGGTCAAGCGGTCGGTGTCGGGGGACGTATTCGAGCAGATCGCGGCGGATGTGCTCAGTGGAGAGTTGGCCCCAGGGGCGACACTGCCGAGTGAGCGGCAGTTGGCGGAGGCACTCGGGGTCTCGCGTCCCGCGGTGCGTGAGGCACTGCAGCGGTTGGCGGCGGCCGGGCTGGTGGCGGTGCGACAGGGGGATGCGACCACCGTGCTGGACTATCGGCGCGGCGCCGGGCTCGAGGTGTTGCCCAGGTTGCTGGTTCAGGCCGGGGAGTTGGAGCCGAAGGTCGCGCGCAGCATTCTGGAGGCGCGGCTGCACAATGGGCCCAAGGTGGCCGAACTCGCGGCGATCCGGCTCGGTAAAACCGACTCTGCCACCGTGCGCGCCGCCTTGGATCGCAGCGTCGAAGCGCTTGCCGCCGAACAGGATCCGATCGCACAGCAGCGGCACGCGATGGAGTTCTGGGATCACATCGTCGACGCCGCCGACTCCATCGTGTTCCGGCTGATGTTCAACATGTTGCGCGGCGCCTACGAACCCGCGCTCGCGGCGCTGGCCCCGATCATGTCCGCCGAGGTGGGCAATGTCGAGGCCTATCGAAAACTGGCCGCCGCCATCGAGGCCGGCGAGCCCGAACAGGCCGCCAGCACCGCTCGGGCCTTGCTCGAACCGGCGACCACGGCCCTGATCGAAGTATTGGAGGGCACTGAAAGCACCCGTCGCTGACGGCATTGTCACGATCCGGCGATCCGGATCACCGCGGCGGTTCGGAATAACGCTCGGTGCGCCACCGAATGGACGGCACCGACTGGCTGCACCAAGGAAAGACCATGACGAAACCCCAATCATCCAACAAGGATTCGGCCACGGCGCGCGAGCGCGTGCGTCAGGACGAGCGGACCCTGCGCCGCGGTCTCACGCTCGGCGGCGCATTCCGGGAATTCATTCGGCATCCCTCGCCCTGGCTGATCGGCAGCACCCTGGCGGCGGCGCTGGTCGCCCGAATCATCGTGGGCGACTGGCAATTGACCGATGCGCTGGTGCCCGCGGTCATGCTCGCACTCTTCCCGCTCTTCGAGTGGATCGTGCACGTGACGGTACTGCACTGGCGGCCGAGGCGGCTCGGCCCGATCCCGATCGACAGCGAACTGGCACGCAAACACCGTGAGCACCACGTCGATCCGCGCAATATCCCGCTGATCTTCATTCCGACCAAGACACTGTCGGTGCTGGTCGTCATCCTGGTCGCGCTCGCCACCCTGGCCTTCCCGCGCCTCGGTCTCGGCCTGACCTTCCTGCTGATGATCACCCTGCTCGGCCTCGGCTACGAGTGGACCCACTACCTCGTGCACACCGACTACAAACCGAAAGGCTCGCTCTACCGGGCGGTTTGGCGCAACCATCGCCACCACCACTACAAGAACGAGCACTACTGGTTCACCGTCACCACCTCCGGTACTGCCGACCGCCTCCTCGGCACCTATCCCGACCCCGCGACCACCGAAACCTCCCCCACCGCCCGCCACCTGCACTCGGCCTGACGGTCCGGGCCACGTGTAGCAGTCATTTGGAGCCGAGCGGCGGGCAATAGCGCGCCGCATCGGCATCCGATACCCGGCTTCGACGAACCCAATGGGCTGGCCCGACGCCGCACAGGCCATCGCGAGATTCACTTCGAATCAGTTGTCCGACGGCGCGAATTCGGCGCGCAGTCCCGGCTCTGCTGCACAGCGCAGATACCCCTGTCCCACAGCGGGATTCGAATGCTGCGCGCACAGCAGTAGGTTGCGACGGCACGCCCGATGCACGGACACACCCGTCGGCAGATCGCGCATCCTTCGACCGCAGCGGGCCGCGTCAGGCCGTCGCGAGTAGTCGGCCTGCGATGGTGCGGGCGCGGTCGGCGGCGGCCGGGGAGCCTTCGCGAAGGGCGGTGACTATCGCGCCGTCGACGAGCAGGGCGAGTTCGGCGGCCAGTTCCTCGGCGTCGGATCGGCCCGCGGCGGTGAGTAGTTCGGTGAGGTAGCCGATGACCCGGCGTTTGTGCTGGTCGGCTGCATGGTGGGCAGCAGAATCCGGGTCGGCCACCTCCACCATGGTGTTGATGAACGCGCAGCCGCGGAAGTCCTTGCGGGCGAAGCGTTCCGAGAGCGCGTCGAATACCGCGAGCGGCCGGTCCGCGGGCTCGCTCGCCTTGGCTTCGACGGATTCCCGCAGCCAGGCCAGCCAGCGACGATCACGATCCTCGAGCACCGCGACGACCAGGTCGTCCTTGCTCGCGAAGTGGCGGTAGAAGGAGGCGCGGCCGACGCCGGACTCCTGGAGCAGGCGGTCTACACCGACCGCTCTGATGCCTTCGGCGTAGAAGAGTTCTTCGGCGGTGGTGAGTAATCGCTGCTTGGCCTGTGTTGCCATGTCCTCACGCTACCAGAACGGCACCGATCAGTACCATCCGAATTGACGAATTCGGAACCGATCAGTACCGTATCAACTCGGCACCGATCGGTACCATTACGTTCGAGTTTGGAGTCACAATGTCTCGGCTACCGCTTGTGTCCATCGAAACCGCCGACGCCGAGCAGGCCGATCTGCTCACCGAGGTGCAGCGCCAGCTGGGCCGGATTCCGAATCTCTACGCCGCCATGGCGAACAGCCCCGCGACACTGCGCGGTTACCTGAACATGCGCGACGCACTGACCCGCGGCAAGCTCTCCGCCCGCGTCCGCGAGCAGCTGGCCCTGCTGGTCGCCAGCGAAAACGGTTGCGATTACTGCATTGCCGCACACAGCATGCGCGCGGGCCGGATGGGTTTCACCGAGGAGGCGATCGCGGCCACCCGCGCGGCGCACGCCGAGGATCCGCATGCGGATGCGGTGCTGCGGATCGCCCGCGAAGTGCTGCGGTCCCGCGGCCGCGTCGGCGATCAGATCATCGCGTCGGCCCGCGAGCACGGCGTGAGTGATGCCGAACTGAGCGAGATCGTCGGCCATATCGCTCTGAATGTCCTGTCCAACTACTTCAACCACGTCGCAAAGCCGGAACTGGACTTCCCACCGGCCGCACCAACGGAAGGCACCCAAATGACCGCGAAATGGCGCAAGGCCACCAAAGTCGCTCTGGTAGAAGGCTATGCACTGCTCGACCGGGACGGGGCGCAGGTGCGCACGATCGAAGATGTCGCGGTGTCGATCGAAGGCGGATTCCTGCACATCAAGGTCTCGGACACAGCTGAAGTGCAGGTGGTTTCGGCACCGGCGGTGGCCCTGGTCAGCTACCGCCCCGAATCCTGAGCATCAATAACGACCATCCCGAGCCCGGCTCGACGATCACTCGATCGCCGAGCCGGGCTTTTCGTATCTCAGGCGGCATGCTGCCTGGTACATACCCTCACGGGGTAGGCCTATCTTCTTGACAATGTACCCTAGGGGGGTATGGTAAACCCAGTTGGACGGCAGGAGCCGTCATCGGAGAAGGAGAGCAGATGAGCACCGCAGCCACCACCGCCACTGTCACCGTCACGGGCATGACCTGCGGCTGCTGCGCCAACTCGGTCAGCAAGGAGGTCGGCAAGATCGACGGCGTCACCAGCGTCGATATCGACCTCGCCAGCGGCCGGGTAACCGTCGACAGCACCACGGCGGTCGAATTCGGCGCCATCGCCGCCGCCGTCGACAAGGCCGGATACCGGCTCGCCGAGTAACGACACCAGAACGGAGCATCCCGATGAACGCGTCCAGCAAGTTCGCCGGTTACGCCCTCGGTCTCGCGGCGGTCTTGGGGATCGCGCTGGCCGTCGGTGCGACACTCGGGCCCGAGCCCACCGAGTCCGCGCACGATTCGAAGGCGCACGGTGCCATGGGCGAGTCGAAGTCCGATGCGGTACCCGCGGGACTCATGGCCAGCGAGAACGGATACACGCTGCGCCTGGATACCCCGCAGACCACCGCCGCGGCGAACGCACCCCTGCGCTTCCGAATCCTGAACCGCGCGGGCGCACCCGTCACCGACTATGTCCGCAGCCACGATAAGGACCTGCACCTGATCGTGGTCCGCCGCGATATGGCCGCCTTCCAGCATGTGCACCCGACGCTCGAGCAGGCGGGCACCTGGAGCGTGCCGCTGGATCTGAGCCGAGCCGGGGACTATCGGGTGTTCGCCGACTTCACCCCCGAAGGCGGCGAGAATCTGACGCTCGGCGCCGACCTGCGGGTCGCGGGCAACTACGACGTGCAGGCGCTGCCCGCACCGTCGACCACCGCCCAGGTCGGCGAGTACACCGTCACGCTGGACGGCACGGTCAACCCGGGGCAGCCGTCGAAGGTCGTGCTCACGGTGCGCCGCAATGGCAAACCGGTCACCGATCTGCAGCCCTATCTGGCGGCCTACGGTCACCTCGTGGCCCTGCGCGCCGCCGACCTCGGCTATCTGCACGTCCACCCGGAGGGCAGCCCAGGCGATGGTGTGACCCCGGCCGGGCCAGGCATAACCTTCTACGTCGACGCCCCGAGCGCCGGTGACTACCGACTCTTCCTCGATTTCCAGCACGAAGGCGTGGTCCGCACCGCCGAATTCACCGTCTCGGTCACCGACACCGGAGCCCCGGCGCCGGGACCCGCCGCGGAGCCTGCCGGACACGGTCACTGATCACTACCCTGAGTCGCACAGAACGGAGCACACGATGACCACCGCGACACAACCATCCGCCGGACAGGTCGAATTGGTGATCGGTGGCATGACCTGCGCATCCTGCGCCAATCGCATCGAGAAGAAGCTGAACCGGCTCGACGGCGTCACCGCCACCGTCAACTACGCGACGGAGAAGGCGCGCGTCGATTTCAGCGGCGATATCTCACCCGAGCAGTTGATCGCCACCGTCGAGGAGGCCGGTTACACCGCCGCGCTGCCCGCGCCGAAGATCGAGCAACCCGCGCGGACCGCTGCCGAAGAACCGGATCCGACGGCCGCGCTGCGGACCCGACTGCTGGTCTCGCTGGTGCTGACGGTGCCGGTCATCGCGATGGCGATGGTGCCAGCATTGCAGTTCACCAACTGGCAGTGGCTATCGCTGACGCTGGCCGCACCGGTCGTGGTGTGGGGAGCACTGCCGTTCCACCGGGCCACGTGGACCAATCTGCGTCACGGCACCGCCACCATGGACACCCTGGTGTCGATGGGCACCCTCGCCGCGCTGGGCTGGTCGCTGTACGCGCTGTTCTGGGGCACGGCCGGAATGCCGGGCATGAAGCATCCGTTCGAATTCACCATCTCGCGGATGGACGGCACCGGCAGCATCTACCTGGAGGCCGCCGCGGGCGTCACCACCTTCATCCTGGCCGGACGTTTCTTCGAGGCTCGCTCGAAGCGGCGGGCGGGCGCGGCGCTGCGGGCGCTGCTCGAACTCGGCGCGAAGGAGGTTTCGGTGCTGCGCCGCGGGATTGAACAGCGCATCCCGGTCGAGCAGTTGGTCGTTGGTGACACCTTCGTGGTTCGGCCCGGTGAGAAGATCGCCACCGACGGTGTGGTCGTCGAGGGCTCCTCGGCGGTCGACGCCTCGATGCTGACTGGTGAATCGGTGCCGGTCGAGGTCGGTCCCGGGGATGCGGTGGTCGGTGCGACGGTCAATGTCGGCGGGCGGATCGTGGTGCGCGCCGATCGAATCGGCTCCGATACTCAGCTGGCGCAGATGGCGAAGCTGGTCGAGGACGCGCAGACCGGTAAGGCGCAGGCCCAGCGGTTGGCGGACCGAATCTCCGGGATCTTCGTGCCCATCGTGATCGCGCTATCGGTCGCGACGCTCGGATTCTGGCTCGGCACCGGCGGTTCGGTTGCCGCGGCCTTCACCGCCGCGGTCGCGGTGCTGATCATCGCCTGCCCGTGCGCGCTCGGACTGGCCACACCGACCGCACTGCTGGTCGGCACCGGTCGCGGTGCGCAGCTCGGCATTCTGATCAAGGGTCCGGAGGTGCTGGAGTCGACCCGTCGGGTGGACACCGTGGTGCTCGATAAGACGGGCACCGTCACCACCGGCAGGATGACCCTGCTCGATGTCATTGCCGCCGCGGGCGAGGACATCGCCGAGGTGCTGGCGCTGGCCGGGGCGCTGGAGGATTCGTCGGAGCATCCGATCGCCCAGGCGATCGCCAAGGGTGCACGCGATAAAGTCGGCGCATTGCGGCCGGTCGAGGGCTTCGCCAATATCGAGGGCCTCGGTGTGCAGGGTGTGGTGGACGGACATGCGGTGCTCGTCGGGCGGCCACGGCTGCTCGCCGACTGGGCCCAGCACCTCGACACCGACCTGGAGCGGGCCATGTCCGCGGCCGAAGCCGATGGCAAGACCGCCGTGGCGGTGGGCTGGGACGGTAGGGCCCGCGGCGTGCTCGTCGTCGCCGATGCGGTGAAACCCACCTCCGCTCAGGCGATCTCGCAGCTGAAGGCGCTCGGGCTCACCCCGATCATGCTCACCGGAGATAACACGGCGGCGGCGAAAGCCATTGCGGCGCAGGTCGGTATCGACGAGGTGATCGCGGAGGTGCTGCCCGCCGATAAGGTCGACGCGGTCAAGCGGTTGCAGGCCGAGGGCAAGGTGGTCGCAATGGTCGGCGACGGCGTCAATGACGCCGCGGCCCTGGCCCAGGCCGACCTCGGCCTGGCAATGGGTACCGGCACCGATGTCGCCATCGAGGCCAGCGACTTGACGCTGGTCCGCGGCGACCTGCGGGCGGCCGCCGATGCGATCCGGCTGTCCCGCAGGACCTTGGGCACCATCAAGGGCAATCTGTTCTGGGCCTTCGCCTACAACGTGGCGGCGATCCCGCTCGCCATGGCCGGGCTGCTGAACCCGATGCTCGCCGGTGCCGCGATGGCCTTCTCCTCGGTCTTCGTGGTCAGCAATAGTCTGCGCCTGCGGAATTTCCGCTCCACCGCGCAGTAGAAACCGATCGGGCGGGACGATATCGTCCCGCCCGATTTCGGCCGGTGATCCGACACCAACTCCCAGCAAGATTTCGCGCCGCCCTTTCGTGGTGGTCACGAATCCGTTCCCCGGCCCCAACTGGGATGCTGCGCAATCTGCTTCGGATCGGTGAGACGTCGCGGGTTGCCGCCGTCGCTGTCCATCACCCAGACCTCCGCTCCGGACTTGGACGCTGAATCCTTGGTGAAACGGGTGAAGAGGATCTTCGTGCCGTCGGGGGAGAACGACGGGTCCCCCGTGTAGTCGTCGGTGAGCGGTCGGACGTGATCACCGTGCACATCCATCACATAGATCTCGGACCGGTCCTTCCCACCCCGATTACTGGTGAACACGATCCCGGTCCCGTCCGGGGTGAAAACCGGTTCGGAATTGAAATACGGATCCTCCAGCAGCTTCCGTGCGCCGGTTCCATCGGCTGCCATCTCCCAGACGGTGTTGGCCCTGGTGAACAAGATCTTCGAACCGTCGGGCGAGAATGCGGAATGCTGTGCCGAGGTCAGATCGGGACCATACGTGCTGGGGGCGCCGATGAGCTGCCTCAGCTCGCCACCATCGGTGTTCATCACGTAGATGACGCCACCGCGAGTGAAGGCGATCCGGCTACCGTCAGGCGAGAACGTCGGGTTGTACCCACCGTCGGCGAGCTGCACGACATTGCCGCCATCCGAATCCATTATCGATATCGACCGACCACCAACCACGATCTTCGAACCATCCGGAGCGAAGCTCGGATAAGAACCAGCGGCGATCCGAACAACCCCGGTGCCATCGGGATTCATCGCGAAGACCGACTCCCAGCCATCAGAAAATGCGATCTTCGCGGCCCGCGGCGGCTGCCCGCGATCCGTCCCACAACCAACGATCAACCCCGACAACACAACCCCGACGGCCAGCACCTGCAGCACCCGCGCTCTTGCCCGAATCCTCGACATGTGAGGCATCGTCCCTGAACCCACCACACCTCACCGGTCCTGGGAATCCCGAGCGGCCGAGCGTGGCCGGGGAGCTCGGGTCGGCCCCCGGGAACGAGGCCGCGAAGACCCATGTGATCGCTTCAGGGCACCGAGTTCGGTGCCAACCCCATCACCCCCTCATCGGCCCTGTTCAGCTCCGGCGCCAACTGGTCGCCGCAGCCCTGCACGGGTGCTGCGTGCCCGCATCCGCTGCGGGGTCCGCACCCAACCGGCCTTCCTACTTGCGGATTCGACGCGACCCCGGGCTTCCGCGATTCGAAGTCCAGTGTGATGTCGCAACTGGCGCGCGGCACAACCTCGATCACCTCGTCGGCGAGGGTGTCCGGGTGCCCCCTGCACACCATCTGGCTCAGCAGATACGCACTGCCGCCGAACTGGTGCCCATCCAGATACATTGGCTGCCCGCCGAGGGTAGTCGTATGGCGGTCGAATACGGCGCGGCCTGGGCGACCACCATTCGACCGCACCCCTGGTCCAGGGGGCGGTATGGCAAGAGCTAGCTTGACGGGCCGCTAGCCGAGCGGCACGGTCACGCCGGGGGACGACGAGGCACCGTGCAGGACCAACTGGCTCGGGACATCGATTTTCTTGTCGTTCTTCTTCCCGTTCTTGTCCTTGCCGGGTAGATCGAAGGCCAGCCGGATGGTGTGGGTGCTGCCGGGATCGATCTGGTCGACGCCGGTGCGGGACGGATCGAGTGCGGTGGTTGCGGGCGCGTCTGGGACGACGGTGCGCCCGGCGGCGGTGATCAGGCGCTGATCGGCGATGCGGAAGGCTTGCCCGCCTCGAGAGACATTGGTGACCGTCAGCGTCACGATGGTGTAGGAGCCGCCTGGGGCGCCGGTGGCGTTCACGTTGGACACCACCTCCGTCACGGTGAACGCGAGGTTCCCGTCGCGCACCGCACCAGCCGGGGGTTGGCCGCCGGTAGAGGGCGGCGGGGAACCGGTCGCGGCAATAGCGGAGGACGCTTGTGTCGTCGTGCCCGGAACGGAGTCGGACCCCAGGACACCGCTCAGCCACAGTGCCGCCGCAGCGACGAGTGCAAGCCCGGCGGCCACCGGTATCCATCGGCGCACCAGAAGCTTTCGCCGAGGGGCCCGCACAATCGGATGTGTCTGCGGCTCGGATGTATGTGGCTGCAGCCGGGTCTCGGGTGTCTGCGGCATCAGCGTGGTCTCGGGTGTCTGCGGATCGGGCGTATGCGAGTCCAGCCGGGTCTCAGGTGTCTGCGGCCCCAGCCGGGGCTCGGGTGTCTGCGGCACCGGCCGGGGCTCGACCAGGGTCGGGGGCGAGCCGACGGCGGTCATGACGCGGGTGGGCGGGTGCGGGCTCGATGTCGCAGGGGCCGCGACCGGCGCGGCCGAGTGCGCCGATCCGCCCAATGCCGCACGTGCTGCGGCGGCGAATTCGCCCGCGCTGGCGTGGCGGTCCCCCGGTTCCTTGGCCATACCGCGGGCGATAACAGCGTCCAGCGCTGGCGGGACACCTCGGGCAGCCCGCGAGGCATGCGGGGGTTCGGACATCAAATGCGCGTGCATCTGCTGTGCCGGGTCGCCGTCACCGTACGGCACGCTCCCGGTGAGGGTTTCATACAGCACGCAGGCCAGCGAATAGACATCCGAGCGAGCCTCGGCCGCCCCGGTGAACCGCTCCGGCGCCATATAGCCCAACGTGCCCACCACCAAGCCGGTGGCCGTGAGGGCGGTGCCGTCGGCGGCGCGGGCAATACCGAAATCGATCAGATACACGAAACCGTTGGCGTCCTCGAGAATATTGCCCGGCTTCACATCCCGATGCACAAGCCCCGCCGCATGAGCAGCATCCAGCGCCTCCGCGGCCTGGGCGATGACCTCGACCGCCCGAACCGGAATCAGCGCACCCGACCGCAGCCGCGTGGCCAGATCCACACCCTCGATAAACGGCATCTCTAAAAACAGATGACCATCGACTTCACCGAAGGCACGGATCGGCACGATGTGGGGGTTTCGCACGTGGGTACCCAACCGGGCCTCCCGCTCGAAACGGCGCCGATACCCCGGATCGGCGGAATACGCCGCAGACAACACCTTCAACGCGACGGCACTGCCGGTGCGGTCGCGCGCCAACCACACCTCACCCATACCGCCACGACCCACCAAACGATCGAGGTGGTAGTTCCCGAACAAGCCGCGGGCACTCAGCACCGACACACCCTGACCGTATCGCCCGGGATCAATGTCGGCGCGATCGGGAGACACCACAGCCCCTGGTCACTCACCCGCCAATGCACCTGTGAGTCGACATCGTGCCAGGACAATGAGCCTGCGATGCGAACCTCGTTGCTGATGACCAGCGACCGTCGCGACTCCCCGCAAACACCTCCACAAAGCGCTGCGAGTCCAAAGTTACAGGCCCTCAAAGCGGTTCACGGAGACCAAGAAACGTGTCGAGCAGCCGTGGGCAGCGAGGTCGGGCCCGGGAAGCACCAACCATCAACGGGCCCAACACTTCAGTCTGAGGCAGACACCGCGCTCATGGGCGGAGAATGGCACCGATTCGGTCCGTGTCGGCGCGCATGGACTGTGGGTTAGATTCCTGTGTGCCGTAGGACTGCTGAGAGTGTGGCGGCGCTGGTTGAGGAGATTGGGGCGCTAGGGTGGTTCTGCGGACTGGAGAAATGTTCGCCGGGTTCGTGATCGAGGGTGTCCTCGGCGCCGGTGGTATGGGGGTGGTGTACACGGCGCGGCATCCGCGGATGGACCGCCGGGTCGCATTGAAGGTCCTCAACGACGCCTTCGCCACCGACCCGCGCGCCCGGGCGGCGTTCGACCGCGAAGCAGCCTTGGCCGCACGACTGGATCATCCGAACATCGTCACCGTCTACGACCGCAGCGCCGCGGACGATCCGATGCTGTGGCTGGCAATGCGCCACATCCCCGGCGGAGACGCCAGCACTCTGCTCACAGATGCTCCCGGCGGGGTGGCGCCCGAGCTGGCGGTGGAGTTGATCGCCGACGCTGCGGCGGCGCTGGATTACGCGCATTCCCACGGGGTGCTGCACCGGGACGTGAAACCGGCGAATCTGCTGATCGAGGCCGACTCCCGCCGCGGGCAACGCGCCCTGCTTGCCGATTTCGGGATCGCTCGGACCCTGGACGGCACCGTCACCTTGTCGGCAATCTCGGCGAGTTTCGCCTATGCCGCTCCCGAACGCTTCACCCGCCAGGCCGCCGACCATCGCGGCGATATCTACTCCCTGGGCTGCACCCTGCACCATCTGCTCACCGGTCATCCCCCGTTTCCCCGCGACGACCAAGCCGCGGTCATCGGCGCACACCTAGGCGAGCCCCCACCCGCACCGAGCAGGCTTCGACCGGGCCTGCCCGCTGGACTCGACCTGGTGATCGCGACCGCCCTCGCCAAGAACCCCGCCGAGCGCTACCCGAGCTGTGCCGCCCTCGCCGACGCCACCCGACACGCCATCACTCCCGCACGCGCTAGGACCACTGGCGCCCCACAGCCAGTACCAGAATCCGAACCAACGGCGTGGTACGGCTTGGCAGCGGGAACCGGCACCGGTCCCACAACTGGATTCGACAGCGACTCCGGATCACCAGTGTCGTACATTCCGCCGCCGGAACCGACCAACCCGGCGCGGCACCTCGGCCCGGTGACTCCCGGCCCGAACGCCAGATACCCCGCACCCATCGCGCCGCCAGGTCCCCTATCTCCGAATCCTCCTCAGCAGCAACAACCCCGGGCGCACCCCAGCGCCGCAGGATGGCAACACGGTCGACAGCCGATCGACCAACGGCAGGGAATGGGGCCGGCTGTAGCGGCGGTGCTCCTCAGCATCCTCGGTTGTGTAGTCCCGCTGCAGCCGTGGATCGACCTGACCGGCATGCGAGCTTTTGTCGGCCTCCCGTTCGGAATAGCCGCACTCGTCCTCGGGATTGTCGGCTGTACCGGACAACGCCGCGGCAAGGTCCTGGCAGTCGCGGGAATGATCCTCTCCGCCATCGCACTCGCGATCGAGTTCATCGCGATCGTCATCGTCGCCTAGGAGTCTGCTGAATAAGCGGGAGTTGGGGCAGGAAGAACGCCGACATGGCCGTCTGTGCGGCGATTGGGGTCAGACCCCGTGAGGTCGACTGAGTGGTCGTTCTTCCTGCCGATGCTCGGCATTGCGGGTCGGGGTGGTGAAGGCAAGTGTTGTCCCTGGGCCCTCAGGCGATTGCCCAGGTTCCGTCGTGGGTGAGGCCGAGGTTGAGCAGACTGTCATTTGCCGCCATTGTGGGACCACCGACAGCAGTACAGAAGTGAAACGGGTTATCGCGCTGTTGATTGGCGGACGCCGCGTTTCCGAACGACCGATATGCGGCTCACTGGCTCGTGTAGCCGCCGAGTAGAAATGGTTCAGCTGACGTCATAACTGGCCCGCAGCAGCTTTTCCGCCTTGGCGAGGTCGGCTGAGTCCTTCAGGCGCACCTCGAGGTCGCCTGTGCCGAAGTGTCCGATGTTGCGGACATCGCGAGAGAAGCCGGGCTCGAGCTTCACGGTGTCCGGGTCGACCTTCAGATAGACCAAGAGCGCTCGACTCTGCGGATGCACTTCGACGCAGGCGAAATTCTCGAGCCGTTTGTAGGCGAAATACAGCTTGCGCGTCGTCTTCTGGACATCGTCGCCGAACGCCATCAGTTGCGCGTCGAGGTCGGCGAACAGATTCTTCAGGGACTCGGACGATTTCACCAAGCGGTCGTCCATTGTGGGCTCCGGGGTCCCGGACCCGACCGAACTTGTGTGCGTGGATCCCCGGGATGGCGCAGTGCTGATTGCGGTCAGCAACTCGAGGGCCAGTAGCTCACCACCGAAGTCGCGATATCGAACGAGTTCGATATTGTGGTTGATCTGTTGCACCGCATGCTCGTCGTGGCGAGTGAAGTCCCCGGCGATGCAGACGAGCCGGGGACTGGTCCAGTCGATCTGGCGTGCTGCGTCCGTCCCGAGCCGATCCATGACGAGTAGCTTGAACTCGCCTTGGTGGTCGAGGAGCCATATAGAACAGGCCTTGATTGATCACGTTCTCGTCGCGGGACCGCTTGTACTCGAAGATCACTGGTGACCCTGTTTCATCAACCCCCAGCGAGTCGATGCGGCCCCGATGCTTGGCGCCGGTGGAGTACTCCGAAGCTAGAAAACGAACGCCGAACAGCGCTTCCATGTTCGACTCGATGGTCTTCTGCAGTCGACGCTCCAAAGCGACTGAGCTACCACAATTCGAAGGCTTTGCCATCGTCGATCCGGAACAGCTCGAGGTCACTCATCAGCCACGGCTCTCCATGTCGATTCGTTTGAACTGCTTACCGGTACCGGAGGTCAGAGTCTATCGACACCAACATCCGCACATCGGCATTCTCGGACGTTCCACGCGGAGATCAACGGCCCGCGTAGCCTCGGGCCGTTGATCTTCGGACTGTCGCATCTGGCCCGCAGGCAGGGGTGCCGACAGCATCCTCGATGACGAAATCCAGCTGGGGACTCCAAATATGCCGCTACTTGACCGAGTTGGCCAACTGATCGGCATATGGGGCAGTGAATTTTCCGACGATGGGAAGTTCCGCGCGGACACCGCCAGTGTTATTCGCCTGGACCATGGCCATGATCCATACGACGACCGCGAAGACCGCGACGGCGAGTCCGGCGAGGCTGAAGATGATCCCCAGGCCTCCGAGGAGCGAGCCGACGATGCTCAGAACAATATTGACCACCGAGACCGCCCCGAAGAAGACGATCGATTGCGAGGCATGGAATTTCACATCGGGATCTCTCTTTCCCATGAACAGGAAGATGATTCCGGTGAGCCATCCCAGTGCGTACGACAGGATCGCGCTGGTCTTTTTGTCCAAGCCGGCGGGTTGCGGTTGGTTCGTGGGAGGTTGAGAAGATGTCATGGGGCAAGTAGATGCCGCGCGCGCCACCTACCGATCCCAGGTTTCAGCCCGAACCCACAGGTCCGGGCCAGCCGGCGACCGGGATCCCAGACGTGGTTCTCTCGTGCGTCATCTCCGAAATTCTTGCATCTATACCGGGCGGAAACTGTCCGGTATTGACTCTACCGTGGCATGCGGCGGCGGAACTGTTTCGCGACCCCGACGGCAACCTGATCAACCTCTTCACCCCGGTCACCGCGCAGGCCATCGCGAAATTCGCCGGCTGACAGCCGCTCATCCGCTCGTCGGCATTTCCGGACGTTCAGTTTGCCGTCGCCATGATCGGTCGACATAACGAATCTGGAACATGTTCTCCCAGCGGATCGCCTGATGTCGGTGGTCCCACGACTGGCAACGCGGTGTTCCGACAACGGTGGCAACCGACTTGACCAGCGGCGATGGCTCTAATTCCGAGTACAGGCATCCAGTCGCGTTCACCGATCAGCGGCCAGCACTGCCGCGAGGCCTTCTTGCAGGTCCTTGACGAAATACTCGGGAACCTCCAGCGACGGGAAATGTCCCCCGATTTCGGGCGACCTCCATCGGACGATCTGTCGGTACCGCTCCTGTGCCCAGGGCCGCGGACACTTGTCGATGTCGCGGGGATACATAGTGATTGCCGACGGGACGTCGACCCGAAGTTCGGGGTCGAGCGAGTTGTGGCTTTCGTAGTAAATGCGGGCCGACGATGCTCCGGTCCGCGTCAGCCAATACAGGGTGACGTCGTCAAGAATGCGGTCTCGCGAAATCGTCTCGAACGGGCTGTCTTCGGTGTCTGTCCACTCGGCGAACTTGTCGAGAATCCAGGCAAGAAGCCCGACTGGTGAGTCGACGAGCGAGTAGCCGATGGTCTGCGGTCGGGTCGCCTGCTGCTTTGCGTACGCCGCGCGGTGGCGCGTCGGCGATCCGCCCCAGAAATCGCGGGTTTCCTCGGTCCACTTGCGCTCGACCGCCGTCAGCCCGTCCGTTGTCAACCCGGGCGGTGCCTCCGCGAACGTTGTGTGGATGCCAAGCACGTGCGCCGGGAACCTGCCGCCGAGAACCGTGGTGATATTGCCTCCCCAGTCGCCGCCGTGGGCTGCGAACTTGCTGTAGCCGAGCCTTCCCATCAGTTCCACCCATGCGGCCGCGATCTTTTCGGTTCCCCACCCGGTGGTGGCCGGCTTGTCGCTGTAACCAAAGCCTGGTAGCGATGGAACCACGACGTGGAACGCCGGCGCGTCCGCATCTTTCGGATCTGCCAGCTCGTCTACTACATCGATGAACTCGGCAATGCTGCCTGGCCAGCCGTGCGTCAAGATCAGAGGAGTGGCATCTGCGCGCGCGGATCGGCGGTGCAGGAAGTGGATTCCCAGATCGTCAATGGTCGTGCGGAACTGGCCGATTCGGTTGATGCGCTCTTCGAACGACCGCCAGTTGTACCCGGTGCGCCAGTAGTTCACGACATCGACGAGGTCGGCGAGAGGAACGCCCTGTTCCCATCGGCGAGGGTCGGGCGCGGCGCGATAGACCGTCTCGGCCTCCGGTAGTCGCGCCGCGGCTAATCGCGCGTGCAGATCGTCGAGGTCAGCGTCAGTTGCGTGGGCTTCGAATGCTTGCACGTCGCTGGTTGGACGGGGCATGAGACCTCCTGGCCATCGTGGAACCGGCTACGACCTATCGCGAACCGGATCGGATCATCTCACCAGGCACCGACACCGCCATCACCGCTGGTCAAGGCAACTTTGTCGTTTTTCGCGCGACTACGACCGGAACCCTTCCTGGACCGGTTCGCCCGACACGTTTATCGACACCGCGTCAGGCTGGGCGGTTCTGGCAACTTCGTCCACCGGGTGGTCTGGTCGCGAACGTGGGAATCGTTTGGTCGTGAATCTCGACACCACTCGTCCGAGCGCGATGTTCGTGGTCGCGGATTTCGACACCGTTGCGCGGGTTGCGGTGGCAGGATGAGCGTGCCCCACCGCTGAGGTTATCCGGGCTGGGTGGACCGCGCTCGAATGAGGGAGTCGCCATGGCGATCGTGTTGCGGGCGGAGTTGCTCGCCGCGAGACGCCGGGATTCTCGGGACGGGTTGTCCAAGAGACAGATTCAGTGCAGGCACCGGGTCGGATACCGGACGGTCTGCCATCGAGGCGGCGCGCCGGATACATCTCGCGGGTGAGGCACGCCTGGCCCTCGAGTATCGAAAGACGGTGTGTCAGTTAGCTCTCGGGGGTGACGTGTGCCCTGGCCGGGGCTGCCTAGCATGAGGTCCGCCAAGCTGTTGGAGGACAAAATGCTCGGATTCGGGAAGGTTTTCGGCTCTGTGTGCGTCGCGGCGGCGTTGACGCTGTGCGCGTGCGGGACAGGCAGCGACGTGAGTACCCCAGCACCACCCGGCTACACCGATGTGCGCACCATCCTGCAACGGTTGACCGGCGCCGGCGGCGCACCTGGAGTGCTGCTCGCGGTGCGCGACGCGCGCGGCCGGACAGTGCTGACCAGCGGCGTCGCGAACATCGAGACCCACGCACCGATCGCGGGCGACAGCCGGTTCCGCATCGGCAGCATGACCAAGATGTTCGTCGCCACTGTGGTGTTGCAACTCGTGGCCGAACGTCGGGTCGTGCTCGACGCACCGGTCGAGCAGTATCTGCCCGGCGTGATCAGCGGGAACGGCAACGACGGGCGCGACATCACGGTGCGGCAGCTCCTCCAGCACACCAGCGGCCTGCCCGACTATCTGGAGTACCTCAGCTTGGGGGAGGTACTGACAGATCCTGTCGCGCACCATGATCCGCTGGAACTCGTGCAGATCGCGCTCGCCCACCCGCGACTGTTCGCCCCCGGGACCGGCTGGCAGTACTCCAGCACCAACTATGTGCTGGCCGGAATGCTCATCGAGCAGGTCACCGATCGACCGTACGAGCAGGAGATCGAGCAACGAGTCATCGGGCCGCTCGGCCTCCACGACACCTTCGTCCCCGGGGACGAATCGGCAATCCCCGGCACTCACCCGCAGGGATACGCCGAGCCGGAAGGTTCCCTCATCGATACCACCGAGGTCAACCCGTCGATCGCGGGCGCCTCCGGAGCAATGATCTCCAGTGCCGCGGATCTGGATCGTTTCCTCGACGCACTCGTGAACGGCGGGCTCCTTCGCCCGTCCGAACTGCAGGCGATGATGACGACCCACCCCACCGGCAGTTCATCCGGCAGTACCTACGGCCTTGGCCTGGAGAGCTCATCTCTACCGTGCGGCGGCGTGTACTGGGGACATGACGGCGGGATCTTGGGATTTCAGACCCTAGGCGGTGTGACGACCGACGGCCGCAGCGTCACCGTCATGGCCAATCTGTACCCGGGTGGCAGCGACGCACAGGCGGGAGCGGACATGCGCACCGCCCTCACCACTGCGCTGTGCGCAAGCACCCCCTCGAAGCCCCAGCGCTGACCGTGTGCGGCCGACATCGACTGCGGCGCAACCAAGTCCCGGACGAAACCGCGCGCATGCCACCGTGCCGTGGCGCCGTAGTTCACCGCGTGGAAGGCGAAACGCCGTGCCCGCTCCATCCGCCTCGGCAACCCCGACCACCTCGGCCAGCTCACACCAGCGCACCGCGGCCTCGAAGTCGTCGAAAGTCTCCGACGTCGACCGCCAACGACCGGTCTCGTCGTAGTAATGGAACGGAACCTGCCGGGCGATCGACCCGTTGCTACTGGGTCGCGGGCGGGGTGTGAGTATGAAGCCTCCCGAGCCGGTAGTTGCCCTGAGAAGCCGTTGAGAGCGCAATGGTGACGTGGTGACATACACGGCTAAACCAGGGTAGCTCACGTCACTGACCTGGCCTTTTCGTGGAGCGGATGACGGGATTCGAACCTTGGTTTGGCGCTTCACGATTGGCCTGGTCAATAGGCTGAGCTAGCCCAAATGTTGGGCCGCAATAGACCTTTCAGAACGCTTCAGTACATTACGAGACACCAAGCTACCACCTCTCTGGTGACATAGTCACCACACCTTTTGCTGCTGTGATCTTCGGGGTGGCGACACCGTCACCACCCCGCACCGGGTCACGGGACTGATCTGATCGTTGTCTCGCGGCAGACGGCTTCGTATCCGCCGGCACTGAATGCTTTGCGTCTGAGGTGCTCATGGGTAGCCGCGCGTAGCTGGCCCCGCAGGCGCAGCGTGAGTCCGAGCAGACCACTAACCTTCTGGTCCACGGTCCCCTGCCCTCAACCGGCCGATTTCGAAGTCGTCAATCGAGACAACGCACCAGTCCTTGGCCAGGAGAGTCTCTTCCTGCGCTCGCTTGGGCTTCTCAGCATTGTCAGGCATGACCACTCGCGTCTGCGCCTGTCCGATCATCGGCGCTCCGATATTTCGGCCACGCGCTCAGGACCGCATGGTTCAGTGGCACGGTGCGTGCACTCCACAGGCAACCGAACCAGACAGCGCATCGGTCGCACGCCACGATTCACGAAACAGTCAAACATCCTGTCGGACAGGGTAAATGAGCGTCACGGTAGCGGGATGCCACGCCATCGGCTGGTACGCTCCGGCATCGAGAGGGGAGGCAGCACATGGATGTGCAACTTCGTGTGGCGGGCAGCCACGATCCACACCGCGAACTCGTATCCCTACGGGACTGGACAAGCCGAGAATCCCTGCTGCGGGGCCGCGTGCGCGCCGAGCACCAACCGATCCGCCCCGGTGAAATGGGTGCATTGGAAGAGGTACTGATCGTCGCACTCGGCGGCGGTGGCGCTGCGACGGTGCTGGCGCGATCTGTCTCGGTGTGGCTTCAGCAGCGTCGATCCGAACTACGGGTCGAAGTCACCACACCGGACGGTACGCGGGTCGAGATCACCGGCGCTGGTCCGGCAGCGGACCAGATCGCCAAGATTTTTGAGACATATACCCCTGACGAGGAGATCAGCAATGCGGTTGCCGGACGGCCTTCGCTCCCGGGCGGTCCTGATCGGCACGAGCAGCTACCGTGACGTAGCGCTGCCAAGCCTGCCTGCGGTTGCCCACAACGTCTCGGATTTGTTCGACATCCTTACCGGTGATCGTGGTCTCGAACTGCCAGTGAAGAACTGCGAGGCCATCATCGATAAGACGGATCCAGACGACGTCCTGTCCTCCGTGCTCTCGGCAGCGAGCGAAGCCGAAGACCTGCTGCTGGTCTATTATGCTGGCCACGGACTGCTGGATTCGCGCGATCGGCTCTTCCTTAGCCTTACGAATTCGCCCAGGTTACTGGACCGGTTCTGGCTAGCGATCAACATCGATCACATCCGCGACATCATGGCCAAATCCCCGGCGAGGAATCGGGTCCTGATCCTGGATTGTTGTTTCTCCGGGCGCGCTTTCGAAGCGATGGGCGCAGGAGCCGCTGGATCAGCCATAGCAGCCATGGAGGTGAGCGGCACATACACGCTGACCTCGACCTCGGAGAACCTAACCGCCCACGCTCCGGAGGGCGAACAGCACACAGCGTTCACCGGAGCGCTCATCGACCTGCTCGACAATGGCGTACCGGACGGGCCGGAATACCTAACCCTCGACACCATCTACGAGAACGTCCGCCATACCCTTCTCGCACGTCGCGCTCCGGAACCGAAGCGCAAATGCGTCGACCGCACGGGCGAACTCGCGCTGATGAGGAACCGGGCGTGGTGCAGCGACTCGACCGATCGCTCCGCCCGGGTGGCCACGCCAGGCGCCCGATTCCGCGAATTGTCCGCACACCCGTCATATCCGATGGTCCAGCGTCTGGTTAGCTGGTACATCTGCGAGTGCATCCCGGACGTGCATACGAATCAGCGAGACCGCTGGAATGTTACCGCACTGCCGTCGACAAAACAGCCGAGCGGACGCAGGCTACTGACGGTCAATTGCGGCGGCCAGGAGGTCTTGTTCATCTCCGAGGTCGCACGACGCAACGGATCACGTCAGGTCATCGTCGTCTGCAATATCGCGCCTCCGCTGGACCGAACGACGTCAGAACTGAACTTCACCAGCGAGTTTGTTTTCGGACGACCGATGAAATACCAGAAGCTCGTCTGGGCATGGCAGTTCGATCTTATCGACGATCTCTCGACTCTACGCGGGCCGATCAGCACCCTCGAGTTCATTAACCTTGCTCGCCAGCTCAACGGCGAACTGATGGATTCGAAATCACCATACGCCCGATTCCACAACGCGGATCTCGCCGAAGATCTGCTCTCCGCAGCCGCACACCTCGCCAACGAGGAGCGCCTGCCGTTCGATTCGCTGCACCTCGTCGTCGACCGTGCCGACATCGAATCCGGCAACATTGAACCGACACTGCGTGTACTCCAACGGTTAGTGAGTTCTCGCGAATTTGCCCGTGCAGCACAGGGAATACTGGACCTCCGTATCGACGGATACGATGACACCGACGCCGAGCTGTTCGAAATCGAGTCCGTTCGCGCATTTATTCAGGCGCTGGATGAAAAGTTTCCCTACTGGTTGTTCTTTTCGAGCGTCCACACATCCTCTCTTCAGATGATCGCATGGTGCTTTCTACCGCCATTTCTCAACGAGGAAGGAAAGAAGCGGCACTTCCAACCTCGTCTCGCGCAGCTACTCACGAACAGGTGGGTTCCCGCTCTGAATTGGGTAGCCGCGTACGCCGGACTAGATGATGCCGAGCATCGAGCACGGTCCGACGAAGCCTTGGGCTACTTCGCCAGACCGCGCACCGAACTACGTTTCTAAAATCGGGCGGTCGTCACCATCCGCGCGCCGGCCGCGCGCCGCTCAATCCACCGGCTCAAGGATCGGTACCGTGCTACCTACTTAGGTCACGTTTTGATCTTGACGCTGGCGTCGGGGCGTTGATCTGCTGTTTTGCTGGCTGGTCGGCCGACGCTCAGCCCGGACCCGCTCGAAGCTGTCCACCCGACCTGGCCGCGGCGTCTCCATCCATGCCGGGAGGACGTGCAGGTAGGTCTCCGTCTACGCGAAAACCGCGACAGCCGGGCAGGTCCTCGACTCCCGAATGCCTGTCCTTCACCAACGAGTACATCATCGCCAACTCTGCCGGCCTGGATCGCACCGACATCCCGGGCTTCGATCGGCACCTCCGGCGCGTCATCTCGAGTGCCCGACATTACCGGCCAGCTATCGAACTCGTCACCCGTCGCTGAAGCTGGCCTGGACACTCTTCCTGCCGCATCCGCGCCGTCCGAGCGTGCTAGGACGCGTCCTCAAAGCCACATGAGCAGGGTGGCCAGGTCGAGCATGCCGCGGTAGGAGGTTGCCGTCTTGTCGTAGCGGGTGGCGATGGCCCGGTATTGCTTGAGCCGGTTGAAGCAACGCTCGACGACATTACGTCGGCGATAGGCCACCGGATCGAACGTCGGCGGACGGCCACCAGCCGTGCCACGGCGCCGCCGGTTGGCCTGCTGGTCGGCGCGTTCGGGAATCGTCGCGGCAATGCCGCGACACCGCAGGTGTTCCCGGATCGCACGCGAGGAATAGCCCTTGTCCGCCAGCACCCGCCGTGGCCGCGTCCACGGCCGCCCGCGCCCGGGCCGTGGCATCCAGATCCCGGCCAGCACCCTGGTGAACACGGTGCAGTCGTTAACGTTGCCGCCGGTCAACACAATCGACAACGGTCGCCCGAGCCCATCACAGGCCAGGTGGATCTTCGTCGTCGGCCCACCACGAGACCGGCCGATCGCGTGATCAGCGGGCTCGCTATCTGCCCCGGGGTAGAACCCGCCTCCCGCCGGTGTGGATCACCCGCCCGCGCCGGGCACCCGCAGCATGCTGGTGCGCACGCACGATCGAGGAATCCACCGACACCTCCCGGTCGAGCTCAGCGACAGCGTCGGCGATCACCCGCACCCGCTCGACCAGCAGCGTCAGGGTTCCGTTGCGTGACCACCGCCAGAACCGGTTGTAGACGGTCTTCCACGGCCCGTACCGCTCGGGCAGGTCCCGCCACGCGATTCCGGTCTTGGCCTTGTACAACATGCCGTTGACCACCCGCCGGTCATCGATCCGCGGACGCCCCTTCGCACCCGACACCGGCAACGACGCCTCCACGACCTGCCACTGCTCATCGGTCAACTCATGCCTGCGCACCACAACCCGACATCAAAACAGACCAGCAACCACCGCAAAGCAAATCAGCCACAACCACTTTGAGGACGCGCCCTAGTCGAGTCTTCCGGTCGGTGTGGTGTACGACTCATATCCGATGGTATCGGCTATGATCCCTAGTCGAAATTGCCTGCATTTCAATGTGATCCAACCGCACTCGGGTTGAGGGGAGTCGTTGCTTGTTCAGCGGGTAGCGCTCAAACGGATGCCCGATGCCACGGGGCCTTGCTGCCTGGATCATTCGGCATTGTGGAGAGGAATGGCGGGAACCGACGAGGTCGGAGATAGGCGGATTGCTTCGGCCGACGCCATCGGAAAGGGGCCGGTAGTCGGTCGCGCCAAGCGTGGCGACCTGGCGGCTCGCAGGATCACTTAGGGAATTACGGGAGGGTTGTTCGATGAGGGCAAGGGTGGTGCCCGATGATGGATGCATGTACGCATGGGGGCTGCCCGCTGATCATCCGGATGTTGGGATGCTGGGCCGTGTCAGTGGTCGCCCCACTCACTGTCGGGTGCGTCTCAACAGGGCTCGAGCATGACCGGCCATCTGGTCGGCAATCGCTTCCGATTGCATGAGGTCATCGGCAGGGGTGGTGTCGGCGTGGTCTATCGGGCCGACGACACGCACGCGATCGACGATCTCGGTGAGGCAACGGTTGCGGTCAAGATGCTGCTGCGCAGCCGATCCGGCACCCCGATCGACTCGATAACCGATCCGAAGACGGTCCGCCGGTTCGAACGTGAAGTTCGCATCATGCGCAGGCTCGATCACCCCAATCTGCCTCGCATGATCAGTGGTGGCTTCGCCAAGGATGGGCAGCCCTATCTGGCGATGGAGCTGCTCGACGGCGTCGACCTGCGTGCGCTGCTGGAGCGGACACCGCGATTGCCGGTCTCCTGGGCAGCCGCGATCGGTGTCGGTATCGCCGACGGCCTTGCTGACGCGCATGCCGCCAACGTCATCCACCGAGACATCAAGCCGTCGAACGTGATGCTGCTCCGCGGCGGCGCTGTCAAGGTACTCGATTTCGGCATGGGGCGGATATTGGACGACGCGAGCCCGGGGCGGATCACCAGCACGGGAACCACCGTCGGCACCGCCCGCTACATGGCTCCCGAGCAGTTCCGGGCGGCACGGGTCACCCCCGCCGCTGATCTCTACTCCCTCGGATGCATGCTGTTCGAGCTGGTGACCGGCGCCCCGCCCTTCGACGCCGAGTCGACTCTCGAGTTGGGCCGCAAACACCTTGACCACACGCCGATCCGGGTCGGCGAACTTCGGTCCGATGTTCCCGCCGAGCTCGAGGATCTCATCGCCCGGCTACTCGCCAAGCATGCCTTGGATCGGCCCACTGCCTACGACGCACACGCGGTACTGCTGCCGCTGGCTAACGGTACCGACAGCATGGCCGAATGGAACGACTTCAACCCGCTGCGACAACGTGTCCAGCCTGGCGACGGTCCGGCATCAACCCTGGTCACGTCCGGGACTACGGGGGAGTCCGCGCCGAATACGTTGACGGGCATGGACGTCTTCGCCGTTCACGAACAGTTGATCGCCGACTATCGCGCGTTCACTGAAGGCGGCATGCTGATTCGTGATGACCGGATCGCCGAGTTCGTCGAGGACGATCTGGACAGCAAGTCTCAATGGCCGGACCCTTGGCTGGCGATCAACCCATCCTTCGCGCCCGGCGGCACGGTCGGCGAACTGACAGCCGCAGGCTTGTTGCACCCCGAATGCGCCCAAATCTTCCAGCTCGGAAAGACGAAGGGCGGCAAGGCATTCGACGGTCGGCCTGTCGCGCTGTACAAACACCAGCGCGACGCACTCGAAACCGCCCGCACCGGCGCATCGTACGTGCTGACCACCGGCACTGGATCGGGCAAATCGCTGTCGTACATCCTGCCGATTGTCGATCGAGTGCTGCGTGATCGCGATTACGGGCCGGATCGGCAGGCACGGGTTCGCGCCATCATCGTTTACCCGATGAATGCCTTGGCCAACAGCCAGCGTGAGGAGCTGTCGAAGTACCTGCGCGATGGCTATGGCGAGGGCAACGAGCCGGTCACCTTTGCGCGCTACACCGGGCAGGAGTCCGACAAGGATCGCGAACGGATCCGCGACAACCCCCCGGACATTTTGCTCACAAACTACGTGATGCTGGAACTGATGCTGACCCGTCCGAGTGAGCGCGAGTCGCTGATCCGGATGGCCCGGGGCCTGGACTTCCTGGTTTTCGACGAGCTGCATACCTACCGAGGTCGCCAGGGTGCTGATGTCGCCCTGCTGGTCCGCCGGGTTCGCCAGGCATGCGCCGCCGATCGGATGCAGTGCATCGGCACGTCGGCGACCATCGCCGGTGAGGGATCGCTCGACGACCAGCGCCGCTCTGTCGCGGACACGGCGTCGACGCTGTTCGGTGTCTCGATCGAGCCACGACATGTGATCGGCGAAACCCTCGTGCGCGCAACGGATCCGGAACCGGATTCGATGTCCGTCCGGCGGCTGCGGGCACCCATCGCACCGCGATCGTACGAAGATCTGGTCTGTGACCCGCTTGCCAGCTGGATTGAATCCGCGTTCGGTGTCACCACGGTTGGTTCGGGCCGTCTGGTACGGCAGCATCCCACCACGATTGAGGAGGCGGCCAGGCGACTCGCTGACACGACTGGTGTCGACACCGACGACTGCGCCCACGCCATCCAGGACACGTTACGGGCCGGGGCCGCGGCCAAGCATCCGGTCACTGGGCGACAGCTGTTCGCCTTCCGCCTGCACCAGTTTCTGTCCAAGGGTGATTCGATCTACGTCACGGTGGAGGACCCTCGCACCCGCCACATCACGCGCGACTACCAGCTGGTCCAGCCCGGTACCGACGACAAGATCCTGCTCCCCGTCGCCTTCTGCCGTGAATGCGGCCAGGAATACCTGACCGTGTGGCGGGTGAGTGCGAAAGGACACACGCGCTACGAGCCGCGGCGGGATACCAACGCCACCGGAGGACAGTCCAACGACGGCTACCTGCTCATCGATCCGGATCGGCCGTGGCCGTCGAGTATCGATGTGGCGATCGCGGAGCGACGACTACCAGAATCGTGGCTGCTCTCCGATGGTTCAGGGCAGGACGCCGTCCGCGATTCGTTCCACGCGCGGGTGCCGAGCGCTGTGGCCGTCGATGCCCGCGGATATGAAACCGAGAGTGGACTTCCCGCCGCGTTCATTCCCGCGCCGTTTCTGTTCTGCCTCTCCTGCGGTGTCAGTTATGAGCAGACCCGTGGGAAGGACTTCGCCAAACTGGCCACACTCGACCGGGAGGGACGCTCGTCGGCCACGTCGCTAGTGTCGATGTCGATCGTCCGGTCGCTGGACCAAGCGCCCCCGGAGGCGCTCGACGAGAAGGCGCGCAAACTGCTCACCTTCGTCGACAACCGGCAGGATGCGGCCCTGCAGGCCGGGCACTTCAACGATTTCATCCAAGTCGCACAGTTGCGGGGAGCAGTGTTCCGGGCAGTCAGCGACGCGGGACCGGAGGGCTTGACCCATGAACAGATCGGTGTCGCGGTCACACGTGCGCTCGGTCTGGAGCCCGCCGACTACGTTCGCGGCGAGGATCTCGCGCCTACGCTGGCCCGCATCGCGGCCAAGACCCTGCGTGACGTCATCACGTTCCGGCTGTATGTGGATCTCGAACGCGGCTGGCGGGTCACGATGCCCAACCTGGAGCAGACCGGACTGCTGCGAATCGACTATGCCGACTTGGAATGGCTTGCCGTACAGCAGGATCGATGGTTACAAGCGCATCCCCTGCTCCGCGACGCCCCGGACCGGCAGCGAGCCGAGATCCTGCGTGCCCTGCTCGACGAGATGCGGAGGGCGCTGGCGATCGACGTTCAGCTATTCCGCGACGAGTTCGACCTGTTGCAGCGAGCGAGCGAGGAGCGCCTCGTCGACCCGTGGGTGCTGACTCGCTCTGACCGACCGCGCGTGGCCATCGCCTATCCGCAGGCATCCTCGGCTGGAGCGGACCGCTCCGGCCTGTTCCTATCCAGCCGGGGATTGTTCGGAAAGTATCTGCGCCGCGGCCACTTCGGTGATTGTGAGAGCGCCGATATCCAGGCCGTGATCACTGGTTTGCTCGAAGTGGCCAAGAACGCGGGCCTGGTCGTCGAGGTGTCGGAATCGCCCCGTCCGGTTGGCCGATATCGCCGTGCCGCCACCCGGCCGCAGCCCACCGGCTACCGGGTGGCGGCGGCGGCACTTATCTGGCGGGTCGGCGATGGCAAGCAGGGCATCGCCGACCCACTGCGGCGCACCTACGAGAAGGACCGGGCACCGCAGGTCAATGCGTTCTTCCAGCAGCTGTACAGGGACACGGCCCAGACCTTGGGGCGGATGCTGGCGAAAGAGCACACTGCTCAGGTGGATCCGGGCGTGCGCGAGCAGCGTGAGGAGGACTTTCGCGCCGCTGATCTGAAAGTGCTGTACTGTTCGCCCACCATGGAGCTCGGCGTCGACATCGCCGAGCTGAACGCGGTCATGATGCGCAATGTCCCGCCGACTCCCGCGAACTATGCCCAGCGCAGTGGGCGGGCCGGACGATCGGGCCAGCCCGCGCTGGTGGCCACTTATTGCGCCACCGGCAACAGTCACGACCAGTACTATTTCCGGCGCTCCCAGCGAATGGTCGCCGGTTCGGTGACCCCACCCCGCATCGACCTGGCCAACGAGGACCTGATCCGCTCCCACGTGCAGGCGATCTGGCTGTCAGAGACCGGCATCGCGCTCGGCCACGCGATCCCGCAGGTCATCAAGATCGCCCAGCTCGAACACTCATCGGTCGCCGATCTGTCGCTGAGCCTCCATGACGACATCACTGCAGCCATCCACGACACGGCGGTCCGCGACCGTGCAGTGGCGGCAGCGGAGGAGGTTCTCGCCGCTCTCTCCGGTCTGGCCGACACCACCTGGTGGGATGAGCACTGGACCCAGGAGATCATCCGCAGTGCGCCGGATCGTTTCGACGAGGCGTTTGACCGCTGGCGCCATCTTCTCCGTGGGGCTCTGGCAGATCAGCGGGAACAGAATCGGAGGGTGCTCGACCACACGCTGTCGGAACGGGACCGTACTCTGGCCTCGCGGCGGCGACTGGAGGCGGAAACCCAGATCAACCTTCTGAAGAACGAGGTACCCGACCGCAAGGCTGTGCTCGCGGACTTCAGTCCGTACCGGTATTTGGCCAGCGAGGGCTTCCTGCCCGGATACTCCTTCCCACGGCTGCCGCTGGCCGCATACATCTCGGTGACCGGCCGCCGCCGCGGGGACGGTGACTTTTTGCAACGCCCGAGGTTCCTCGCAATCCGCGAATTCGGTCCGGGCGCACTGATCTACCACGAGGGCGCGCGGTACCAGGTGACGCGAATCCAGCTGCCAGCCAACAGCGGCGGCGACGTCGCCACGCACACCGCCAGGCGATGCACGGCGTGTGGGTACCACCATCCGGTGCAGGACAGCACAGGCGCTGATCGCTGCGAGATGTGCGACGAACCGTTACGCGCCACCACCTACCATCTGCTGCAGCTGCACACAGTGTTCACCCGGCCTCGTGAGCGCATCACCTCCGATGAGGAGGAGCGCCGCCGAGCGGGGTTCCGGCTGGTAACCTCCTACCGCTTCGCCGATCACGGCACGCGGGCCGGCCGCCGCGACGCCCGGATCGTCGCGGCAGGCCACCCGCTGGCCACGATGTCCTACGGGGACTCAGCCACTGTGCGGATCACGAATATCGGTCGACTGCGGGCCAGATCCGAAGAGCCGCCGGGCTTCTGGCTCGACCCCGACGACGGCCGCTGGCTCAACGAGCGTGACGCGGCTGATGCGGTCGGCGCAGGCACAGACGTGCCGCTGATCGACGAGGACGGCACCGAGCGCCGTCGTCGGCTGCGGGTGTTGCCGTTCGTGGAGGACCGACGAAACATCCTGGTTCTCCGGCTCGCCCGGCCGTTGCCGAGGCCGGAGGCGCTCAGTCTGATGTACGCGCTGGAGCGCGGCATCGAGGCGGCCTTCGAGCTAGAGGATTCCGAGCTCACCAGCGAGTTGCTGCCACCGGATGAGGGTCCGCGCGACCGCATCCTGTTCACCGAGGCGGCCGAGGGCGGAGCGGGCGTGCTGCGTCGCTTGCAGTCCGAACCCGAAGCGTTCCAGCAGGCCGCCGCGGTGGCCCTGTCGATATGTCACTTCGACGAGGCTGGAACCGATCTTGGCGGTCCGCATCCGGACCGCCCCTGTGCGCTGGCCTGTTACGACTGTCTGCTCAGCTATGGCAATCAGCCCGATCACACCTCGCTCGATCGTCATGCCATCGCCGAGCTGCTGAAGCGATTCGCTTCTGCGGCAGCAGAAGACGTACAAGGCGATGAGTCCAGAACCCAGCAGGTGTTGCGGCTCGCCGAGAATGGGCCGAGCACGCCCAGCGGCGCCGCCCCGGCGGATCGGCTGCTTGGCTGGCTCACCGAGCGCGGCCTGCGGTTGCCCGACACGGGCAGCGCCGAGGTGACCGAGGCGGGAGCCCGACCGGACTTCGTCTACCTACTGCCGGGTGTCAATGTCGCGGTGTTCGTCGGCGGTCCGGAGCGCAGCGGTGATCCGGAGCGCGGCGTGGCTGCTGAGGACCGACTCGTCGACAACGGCTGGGACGTTATCCGATTCGGTCACGAGGCCGACTGGGCGGCGACAGCCGAGCAGTTCACGGACTATCTGGGTAAAGGACGGTGATTCGTGACCGAATTCGGAGTCGGTACGTTGGTGTCCGCGCGTGAACGGGAATGGATCGTGCTGCCGGACAGCACCGATGACATGCTGGTCTTGCGCCCGCTGGGCGGATCCGACGACGATATCGCGGCGGTGTTCCCCGCCCGCGAACAGGTGTGCCCGGCGCAGTTCGATCCACCGGATGTTGACGACCTCGGCGATGCGCAGGCCGCCGGGATGCTACGTGCGGCACTGCGCGTCGGATTCCGTTCGGGAGCCGGGCCGTTCCGCTCGCTTGCGGGTCTGGCCGTCGAGCCCCGGGCATATCAACTTGTGCCGCTGATGATGGCGCTACGCCAGCGCACCGTGCGCATGCTGTTGTCCGACGATGTCGGAATCGGCAAGACCGTCGAGGCGGGGCTCATCGCCGCTGAGCTGATCGCCCAGGGCAGTGCGCGGCGCATCGCGATACTGTGCTCGCCGGCGCTGACTGAACAGTGGCAGGACGAATTGCGCACGAAATTCGGGATCGACGCCGAGCTCGTGATCGCCTCGACGGCGCCGCGACTCGAGCGTGACCTCGATTACGGGAAGTCACTGTTCGAACAGCACCGCAATGTCGTGGTGTCCACCGATCTCATCAAGTCCACCCGTCACCGCGACGATTTCGTTCGGCACTGCCCGGACCTGGTAATCGTCGATGAGGCACACACCTGCGTGGCCGCCGATGTGGCGGCATCGCGGCAGACCCAGCTGCGCTATGAGCTGTTACAGCGGGTGGCGGCTGATGCCGACCGCCATCTGATTCTGGTGACCGCGACCCCGCACAGCGGTAAGGAGAGCGCGTTCCGCAATCTCCTTGGCCTGGTGAAACCCGAGCTCGCCACCGTCGATTTGGAGTCGGACGCGGGGCGGCGGACACTGGCTCCGCACTTCGTGCACCGTACCCGCGCCGATGTCCGCCAGTATCTCACCGTGCGGGACGGCCTGGCCGACAACAGTCTCGTTCAGGTGACGGCCTTTCCGTCCGACCGGCATTTCAAGGACGAGCCCTATCGGTTGGATTCCGCCTACCGCGAGCTGCTCGACGATGCCATCGTCTATGCCCGCGAGCAGGTCGCCGTGGCCGGCGACCGCACCAAGCGCGAAGCCCGCATCGCGTGGTGGTCGGCCATCGCGCTGCTGCGGTCGCTGGTGTCGTCGCCGCGTGCGGCGGCGCAAACGTTGCGTACGCGTTCGGGTGTGAGCGCGGCGACCACAGCCGAGGAAGCCGACGTGCTCGGCGCCGCGGCGACCCGCGACCTCCCTGAGGACGATTCCAGCGAAGGGCTCGATGTCGTTGCGGGCGTAGTGATCTCGGATACCGATTCCAATGGTGTCGATCAACGTTTGCTCGAACTCGCCCAGAGGGCGTCCGAGCTGGAAGGTCCGGCCACCGACAAGAAGCTTGCAACACTAACTAAACAGCTCAAACAGCTGATCGCCGACGGCTATCACCCGATCGTCTTCTGCCGCTACATTCCCACCGCCGAGTACGTCGCCGAGCATCTCACCGGAAAACTCGGCCGCAAGACGGTGATTCGCGCGGTTGCCGGTGATCTGTCACCGCAACAGCGATTGCAGCGCATCGAGGAGCTCGCCGAGGCCGCTGGTGACGACCCGGCCGCCCGCCGGGTCCTGATCGCCACCGACTGCCTGTCGGAGGGTGTGAACCTGCAACGGTATTTCGATGCGGTCGTCCATTACGACCTGGCGTGGAATCCGACCCGCCACGATCAACGCGAGGGTCGTGTCGACAGGTTCGGGCAGGAACGCGACACGGTGCGCGTCGTCACTCTGGTCGGCAGCGACAACATTATCGATGGCAAGGTACTCGAGGTCCTGATCAAGAAGTATCGCCAGATCCGCAAGGACATCGGGATCGCGGTGTCGGTTCCCGACGCCGCCGCCGCGGGCGTGACCGACGCGCTGGTAGAGTGGCTGCTCGCCCAAGATGGCGGGAGCGGCCAGCAGGGCCTGTTCGGTCTCGATGAGCTCACCGTCGCGGACGTCAAAGCCGCCGAGCTGGAAGCGGAATGGAAATCCGCGGCCGAACGGGAGAAGGCGTCGCGGTCGCGGTTCGCCCAGCGCACGATTCGGATCGACGAGGTGGCCCGTGAAGTGATCGCGATTCGCGATGTGCTCGGCGGGGGCGATGAGATCCCACGATTCGTGCGGACCGGCCTTACCGCACTGCACGGCGTGCTCGCCGATTCCCCGGACGGTTCCGGTGATTTCACCGCCGATCTGAGCGGTTCTCCCGCGGGACTGCGCAATTCGATCGCGGTGGCGATAGGTGCGGACCCGAATGCCGCCGAATTGGTGACGACCTTTCGCGTGGCCGCGCCGGTTCCCCGAGGCGAATCCGCTTTGGTGCGAACCGATCCCGTGGTCCGTGCCGCGGCGTCCTATGTCCTGGACACCGCTCTCGACGACAGGGTCGCCGGTCCGCGGCCAGCCCGCCGAGCCGGGGTGGTCCGGACCAGGTCGGTAATTGCCCGCACCACCCTGCTCGTCGTCCGCTACCGATTCCACCTGGTATTGCCGTCCCGCAACGGGATTCGCGACATCGTCGCCGAGGATGCACGCATGGTGGCCTTTGAGGGCGCGCCCGAGGCGGCCACGTGGCTCACCGACGACGCCACGTTCGCCTTGCTCGACGCCGCCGCGGACCAGAACACCGACCGTGCCTTCGCGCGCCGTACGATCGAACGTGTGCTGGGCGGTCTGACGGCCGTGACCGACCACATCGACGCTCGCGGGCAACGGCTCGCCGACGAGCTGCTGGATTCGCACCGCCGCGTCCGCGGCGCTTCGGGAGAGATCGTGCGCGGCCTGCGCGTCAGTGCGCAGCCTAGAGCCGATATCCTCGGTGTGTACGTTTATCTGCCGGCCGCGTCGGCGGGGGAGGTCGCCTGACCATGTCGGCCCCCTTGCGAACCCAGGACCTGACCAGTGTTCAGGTTGTCGGCGGCCTGCTTCCACCCGAGATGCTGCGCCGCATTGCCCGCGACGGCAAGGACGTAACCGGCCGTGCTCCAGCCGATTACGGCGTGGCCGGTGTGCGGTCGGTGCACGCCGAGGCCGAACGGCACTGGAACTATCTCAAGTCGGTGTGGCGGGAACTACGGGAGAATTTGCCGCTCTCACCCGAAACCGAGCTGCCCACCGATCCCACCGGTCTGGCAGTGTCCCAATGGCTGGAACCGCTATTCGCCGAGCTCGGATTCGGTCGGCTGACGCCGCTCGGACCGGACGGGATCCGGTCCGACGACGGCACCACTGTCTTCCCGATCAGCCACCGGTGGAACAATGTTCCGATCCATCTCGTCGCATGGAATGCGTCACTGGACAAACCCGGTCTCTCAGGGATTCGGCCGCAGTCCATGGTGCAGGAATGCGTGAACCGTACCGAACACCAGCTGTGGGCGGTGCTGTCCAACGGCCGTCAGATCCGCTTACTGCGGGATTCCAGCGCGCTGGCCTCGGCCGCCTATGTGGAGTTCGATCTCGAAGCCATCTTCGACGGCGAGCTGGTCAGCGAATTCGTGCTGCTGTATCGCCTGTTGCAGGTATCCCGGTTCGCCGTGCCGACGAGCGCTTCACCCACGCAGTGCTGGCTCGAACTGTGGCGGCTGGAGGCCATCGCCGCGGGCGCGCGGGCGCTCGACCATCTGCGCGACGGCGTCGAAGCGGCAATCAAAACGCTCGGATCCGGTTATCTGGAAGAGAATTCGCAGTTGCGCACCGGCGGTCTAGATGTGCGGTTGTTCCACGCGGGACTGCTGCGTCTGGTGTACCGGCTCATCTTCTTGTTCGTGATCGAGGACCGCGGCGTGCTGCATGCCCCAGACGCATCCGCCGAGGCCCGGCGGCGCTACGAGGCGTACTTCTCCACCGATCGGCTGCGGCGGATCGCTACCCGCCGCACCGGGACTTCGCACAAGGACCTGCACCAGGCGCTGCGCCTAGTGCTCGAAGGGCTGGGCGCGGAGGCCGGTCTGTCCGAGCTGGGGCTGCCTGGCCTCGGCGGACTTTTCGACGACACCCCCGCCGATCGCCTATTGCATCCGCTCGCGCTGACCAACGAAGCTCTGCTGACCGCGATCCGGCACTTGGCCCGGATCAAAGACCCGGCCACCGCCCGCTGGCGACCGGTGGACTACCGCAATATGGACAGCGAGGAGCTCGGCTCGGTGTACGAGTCCCTGCTCGAGGACGAACCGCGGATCAGCATCGTGGACCGCGTCTTCGAGCTGGTCAACACCCAGGGCAACCAGCGCAAGAAGACGGGCTCCTACTACACGCCGAGCTCGCTGATCGAAACCCTGCTCGACTCCGCCCTCGACCCGCTTATTGCCGAGGCGCAGAAGCGCGGGGAGCAGCGCGCTGCCGCGGGCAGTTCCGCGGATGCGACCGAACACATTGCGGCGGAGCTGCTTTCGCTGACCGTCTGCGACCCCGCGTGTGGTTCGGGGCATTTCCTGGTGGCCGCGGGACGGCGGATCGCCAAACGGGTTGCGGCCGTGCGGGAAGGCAATCCGGAACCTACGCTGGACTCGGTCCGGCACGCCATGCACGAGGTGGTGGCGCGCTGCCTGTACGGAGTGGATTTGAATCCGATGGCGGTCGAGCTGGCGAAGGTGTCGCTGTGGCTGGAGTCGATGGAGGCGGGCAAGCCGCTGAGCTTTCTGGACGCCCATATCAAGCACGGCAACGCGCTGATCGGCGCGACGCCCGCACTGCTGCGCGACGGAATACCGAACCGAGCCTTCAAATTCGTCGAGGGCGACGAGCAGAAGGTCGCGGATGCCTTTGCGCGGCAGAATGATTCCGAACGGCTCAACCAGCTGAGCCTGTTCGCCCGCAGCGCCGCCGGCCCGGTCGCGAACGCGGACTTCGCCACCGGGCTGCTCCGCATCGCCACCGCACCCGCCGACGAACTGGCCGACGTGCGTCGCCAGGCCGCCGAATACCGCGAGTGGGCGGCGTCTCCGGAATACCGGCATGCCCTCCGCGTCGCTGACGCCTGGTGTGCGGCCATTGTCTGGCCCAAGACTGGCGTCGCGCCCACCCCGATCACCCAGGAGGTGTTCCGGGGATTGCAGAACCGCGACGGCGCTGCCGCGACAGCCGACGTGCACGCCATGATTGACGATCTGGCGCAGCAAGAAGAATTCCGATTCTTCCACTGGCACTTGGAGTTTCCGGAGATCTTCATCGTGGGCGAGGAACCCGGTGGGCCGGATGTGGACACCGCCACCGGCTGGTCGGGGGGATTCTCCTGCGTGCTGGCCAATCCGCCCTGGGACAAGATCGATTTCGAAGACAAGAAGTACTTCGAGCACCGCGAGCCGGCGCTTGCGGCCAAGGCCGGGGCGGCGCGGCGGGCCGCCATTGCGGCGTGGGAGGCCGAGGAGGCCAATGCGGTTGCCGCTCAACACTATCGGCGTGAGCGGCGGGGGGTGAAGGCGACTTTTCATTTCGCGGCGGATTCGGGTGTCTTCCCGCTCTGCGCCAAGGGCCTGACCATCGACGGTGTCAACTCACTGCAGAAAGACCAGCTGTTCGCCGAGCTATTTGCGACGATCACCGCGCCGCAGGGTCGCATTGGGTGCGTCATCCCCACGGCCATCGCGACCGGGTCGGGCGGTCAGTATCTGTTCCGGGACTTTACCCGGCGGGGGGTGATTCGGCTTCTGTACGACTTCGAGAACCGGAAGAAGTTGTTCGATGTCCACGCCAGCTACCGGTTCTGCCTGCTTTCGTTGACCGGGCGGCAGTCGCATGAACCGCAGGCCGAGTTCGCCTGTCTGCTGCACGATGTGGTCGATCTCGAGGATCCGGAGCGGGTGTTCACTTTGGAACCGGACGAGGTAACGCTGATCAATCCCAATACCGGGACCTTGCCAGTCTTCCGGACCCGACGGGATGCCGACCTCACCGCAGCCATTCAGCGCCGCATTCCGGTGCTGTGGAATGAGAGCGCCGTCGGCGGAAACTCTTGGCACATCACGCCGAAGCGGCTGTTCGACATGACCGATGATTCCGACCTATTCCGCACGCGTGAGCATCTGGAGGGGGAGGGCTGGCGGTTGCGGGGAGCCGTATTCGAAAAGGATGGTCAGCGAATGCTGCCGTTGTACGAGGCGAAGATGGTCGACTTCTTCAATCATCGGGCTGCCGACGTCGTCAAGAGCGAAACTGCGGTCAACCGGCAGAATCAACCCCGTTACATCACCAACGGTGATCTGCGTGATCCCCATCGCAGCGCGCTGCCGTTGAGCTGGATCCAGGAATCCGAAACCATAGCCACCGTTCGAAAGAACAAGGAGGTCGACATTCCAGGAGTCGACCTTCGCCTCCAGGCATTGCGTTGGGACAGGGACTGGCTGTGCGGCTGGTGCGATGTCACCTCCGCGACCAACGAGCGCACCGCAATTCCAGCGTTCATACCGCGCAGTGCGGTAGGGCATACGTTCCCCCTAATGTTCCCTCGAGCGGAGCCCGACGCGACAGCCGCCTTGATTGCGGCACAGAGTTCACTGGTCTTCGATTACGTTGCACGTCAGAAGGTTCCAGGTACCCACATGTACCTCTTCTTATGGAAGCAACTCCCTGTCCCGACCCCCGCCATGCTGAAGCCTCACCTCCCCTTCCTCATCCCCCGTGTCCTAGAGCTCACCTATACCGCCCACGACATGTCTGGCCTGGCCCGCGACCTCGGCAATCCCACCGATCTCGGCCCATTCATATGGGACATCGACCGCCGCGCCCAGATCCGCGCCGAACTCGACGCCTTCTTCTTTCAGCTCTACGGTGTCGCCCGCCCCGACGTGGAGTACATCCTGGATACTTTTCAGACCGAGACAGGCGGGTTGAAGCACAACGAGATTGCTCGCTTCGGCCGATACCGCACCTGGGAGCTGGTGCTCACCGAGTACGACCGCATGGCGATGGCTGGTCTTGACCTGGACAGGCCCGTGATCGACGGCGAGAATTACACCTCGCCACTGAGCCCGTTGCCGGGTCACGGTCCACGCCATACCCCGGCGGCCAGCGGGAGTGAAAGCGAGGATCGGTAGATGCTCGACGGATCCGGCGACTACCGGCTCACCCTGCCGCGCAAGGGGCCGCAGGCACAGGGTCGGCTGTTAGATGCGCGTGGCGAGAACTACAGCAAAATGTTCGTCGTCCGCGAGGGGTCGCCGGTCCGCCAGGATGTGGTGCCATCCTTTCCGACCCGCGGCAGGAGCCAATACCGGCGGCGGCAAGAGCTTATCGAGAACGGGACGATCGTCGAATCCCGTCGGTACCCAGGTTATTTGGAGGCCGCGGAAGACATCGAGTGCTATTCCCCCTCCGAGGCGGCCTCGATCGTGCTCGGCCGCAAGGCCAACGGCTGGACCGAGTGGGTGGACGGCGACGGGCGTACCCTGGGCGAATTCCTGGGCCAGGACCGCATCCCCGGCAGCGCCTGGTTCGTCCGCAGCTCGGCCGTGCCCGGGTCCAATGTTTTCACCCGGATGTGGCTGCCGAGACATCTGGTCACCCTGCCCGCGAGCCTATTGCGCCACGGCATCAAGCCCGACATCCCCCGAGAACGCCTGTCGCAGTATGTCGATGAGGACTATGGCTCCGCTTCGACCTATAGCCAGCGGCAGCAGTACCTGGAGGAGTTCTACAACTTCTGGTCGCGGATGCAGCCCGGCGACACGGTGTGCACCATCTCCGAGGGAAACCTCTACCTGGGCGAAATCACCGGCCCCGCGCGTCAAACCCGTTCGGAGGGTGGGCAGGCCAATCTGCAGCGTGCGGCCGACTGGCAGGACTTTCCCTTCGAGTACACCGAGCTTCCCGACGAGATCCAGCGCCGGATCTCAGTTCGGGGCGACGTCGCCGATCTCAGTCCCATCGTCGCACTGCTGGCCGGACTGGGGCGCTCCGACGAAGAACTCGAGGCGGAGATCGCCGACGATGACGCCAGCGCCGAAATTGTGGTGCTGGAAACCCGCAAGGAACTCGAGCGCACACTGGAGCTCCCCGTCATCACGCCCCAGTTCGCCAAGGATGACCTGCTCGTCCATGACATCTCTTGGCCCCAGGAACTCCGGGAGATCCTGTGGGAGGAGAAGCAGGTGATCCTGTACGGTCCGCCTGGCACCGGAAAGACCTATCTGGCTCGCAAAATCGCCCACTTTCTCGGTGGCAGTCCCGAGCGGGTCACGTTCGTTCAGTTCCATCCGTCGTATTCGTATGAGGACTTCTTCGAAGGTTTCCGTCCCCAGCTGGGCACCTCCGGTGAGGCCACCTTCAAGATCGTCGATGGTCCGCTGCGCACGCTTGCCAATGAGGCCGCGAAACCGGAGAACCGCCACCTGCCCTACTTCCTCGTCATCGACGAGATCAACCGAGCGCACCTGGCGAAGGTCTTCGGCGAGCTGTATTTCCTGCTGGAATACCGATACGAAAAGGTCAAGCTCACCTACTCGCCGCAGGAATTCTGGCTGCCCGACAACCTGTTCATCATAGGGACCATGAACACAGTGGACCGCTCCGTCACTTCCCTGGACGCCGCCATTCGCCGCCGCTTCGCCTTCCTCGAACTGTCGCCCGCCGAAGAGCCGACCCGCGGCCTGCTGCGCCGCTGGATCGAGCAGCGGGCCGGCGGCTCCACGCCGTCTGCGGTGGAACTGGAGGCGGCGAATCTGCTCGACGAACTGAACCGGCGAATCCCCGACCCCGACTTCCGCGTCGGTCCCGCTTACCTGATGAAGGACAGCGTTTACCGCGACGGCGGCATCGACCGTGTCTGGCGCACGAAAATCCTGCCTTTGCTGGTCGAATTCCACGCTGGGGATGGCACCGACGTGCCGGGGGAGTACGGCCTGGACGCATTGCGGGACGGACTCACCACGGCGGGTGGTGAGCCCGCCTCGTGATCCCCATCGACCTCGATGAGAACGAGACGAAGTCCGTCGCGCTGGATCAGGACCAGGCCGACGCGATCACCGCGTCGAAGATCGTCGATATCACGCCGGATCGGGACAATCACGGACACTGGCTGCTCAAGCCATCGGGCAAGGCGGGTACCGCCTTGGTGCGCACCGCGACTGGAGCAGATGTCTTACTCCGCATTGCGCCGAAGATCCCTGTGGCCAGGCTGTTGTTCCTCGTCGGGTACGTCCTCAACCCCCGGGGCTGGCGCGACGAGGAAGTGCCGGTGGGCACGGAATCCGACCTTGTGCCGGTGATGGCGGTGCTCTTCCAGCGCTATGCCTCGATAGTGCTGCGGCGAGGCCCTGTCAGCGACTATCGCGCGGTCGAACGCACGGATGTCATCCTGCGCGGCAGACTGCGCGCGGCAGAGCAGCTGCACAGACACCAGAACCGGATGGTGCCCGCCGAGATCTCGGCCGATGAACGCACCTTCGACCTTCTCGAGAACCGGCTATTGCGTACCGCCTGTGACCGCTTGCTGTCGTTCTCCGCCGTGCTTCCCGACAAGGTCACGGCGGATCTGCGGAGGATCGGCCGTGAGCTTCGTCGGGTGAATGTCCTGCCGGTTCCAGTGCACCGCCCCGTGCCCGCCTGGCGGCCAGCCCCACGTAACGCGGGATACCGAGAGGCGCTGAAACTTGCCGGTTTCGTCCTGCGGGACCTGTCGGTGGAACGTGCCACCACCCCGCGCGATCCGATCATGGTTCACGGATTCATCTTCCAAATGTCCACGGTATTCCAGGATTTCGTCACCGTCGCGCTGCGCGAGGCGATTCGCGAACGCGGCGGCCGCTGCGAAATCGCCCCGATGGGCAAGCACTTTCTTGCCGACCGGGAGCGCGCCGAACTCAAGCCAGACCTCGTTGCCTATGCTGGGAACAGGCCGATCCTCATCGTCGACGCCAAGTACAAGGTCGACAAGCTGCCGAAGGCCGACGTCTATCAAATGCTCGCGTATTGCGTGGGTCTCGGCCTAGACGAGGGACATATCGTGCACCCGGCCGGTGCGCGGTCATCGGGCGACTACACTATCCCCCGTGCGAACATCCGGGTGCGCTATCACGCCATCGACCTGAACCAGCCCAGGGAAGCACTGCTGGCGGATATCGATGCCTTGTCGCGTCGGCTGCTTCCGACGATCCCGCGCGGGACGGCATGAGGTCGATCGAGCAGCGATGTGTGCTCGTCGGTGTCTGTTCGTAGACTCGCAGATAAAGTGGGCGAAGAGAATTCGTTGGGTAGATTCCGAAACATCTCAGCGATGGAGCGCGCACCACAGTGCCCATGGTGCGGCGGAGCGATCCGATCAATGACCGACAAGCCGATCTCCTGGTACGGATCGCTGGCAGTGACGCCTTGAGCAAACCGGATGACGTTTCGCAGCGAACGACCGCATACGCTCTGCAGGCTCGTGGGCCTGATTGCCATCGCGAAACGCGCGGGTGTGTTCACTGCCAACATCATTGACGCTGGCAAAGTAATACGTTGAGCATGGGTGCCACCCGGAGGCGGCGGCATCGACCACAGACTGGCGTCGGTGTCCCTGCACGTGTCCGCTTCCGAGGGCTAGTCACGTGACAGGAGAAGAGGTCCCGTTTGCTGCTATGCAGCGAGCGGGGCCTTCTTCTGTTGGTGGGGTTCGCGCAAGTCTGACGACGGTGCGCACCACCATGTACCTAGTGTTGCACGAAGCACGGTACCAGTCTAAGACTTCTCAATTCGGGAAGACTCGCTGTGGTCGAAATTTTTGTTCTTTCGTATCAGTCATTGGTTTCGTGCAAACTTTTCAGTCTTCGTATCTGATGATTCGGTCTTCATTTTTGAAATTCGTGATGACTGGCATGAGCGAACATCCACGAAATATTTCGCAAGATGTTCGTTGCTGTAAGGCGTGCCTGTACATCTTTTCAAGTTCCGCATCAGTCATCTCGAACTACTGTGTGAACTTTCGTATCAGTCGTCATGATGCGCTGTTGTGAACTCTCGTATCAGTCGCGATCGCCGCGATGGGGCGGAGCACTTTGGGAATCTTCGAAAGATCGACAGATCGGAAGTTCCAAGGTCCGAACCGCACGGGCTGGAAGCCGCCTGCGCCGGGAATCTCGCATCTACCAGGGCTGTCCCGTAAGGCGACTGGCCAACAGATGACCTACTCGGCTGCCGCGGCTTCGATCACCGGCGTCCGGTCGTGGCCGAGTTCCAGTCCGATGTGTCTCCGATGGCGAGGCCGCGCAACCTGCCGATTCCAGGCTCCACGGCCTGAGGCACGGTGCGCAGAATGGCCTTCAGGAACGCTGCTGGATCGGGGTAACCGTGATGGGTCAGCAGGGCGTTGTCTGGAATGGGAAGCAGGTCTGCGGCGCGGCGGTCGTCCGCGCGGGCGCGACGGTCGAGGGCACCACGGCGGTGTCGGCCGGTCTGTCAGGGGACACCATGTGGGTGAGGGTCAGCACAACCAGCAGCAGGACCACACCACCAAGGAGCACCCCGAGACCCCACAGGATCGGCGTGGGCGAGGCACTGCTATAGCCGGGGTAGTACGGGGACCGGGAGCGCGGCCGTCGCGCGGGTCGGTCGGTGAAGCGGACCGATCCGCGCACGTAACTCCCGCCTATCCGTCCCCTGCGAGAATGCGGCCGCACGGCTTCATACCCCATGACCGTCAGTATGAGGTGTGGGTCCGACACTATCGGCCGGTCGGCGAGCCGTGCTAGGTGCTCTAGTCGGCATACCCTGCTGAACCACCCCACGCGGTTATGGGTTATCGATCCGTTCGAGGGCTGCGACGATCAGCGGCAAGGTGCCTTTGACGAGGTAGTACTCCAGGATCACCGGATTCTGCGGATCGTCGGATTTACGTGTCTCGATCAACCGCGGCGGCGGGACTGCTCTGCTGATGCCATGCGTGGCGCGGCGCATGGTCGTCACCATGCCCCCCAGGGCTTTTGCGCCGGTGATCTCCTTGATCCGGACCGGGGTCGCTGAACCGCCTTCGGCGACCAGGGCCCGAATCCACCGCCGCCCGGCAGGCCCGAGGTTGCGCAGAACCTGCTCGATCAGCTCGTCGTCCCACACGAATTCGTCTTCGTCATCGCGCAACACCTCGGTCGTGCCGTTGATCCGGAGCGGAAGCCTCTCGGCCAAGGCCACCTGCGCTGCGAGCAGGCCCAGCTGCAGCCGGTTTTCGAAAGTCATCGGTCCACCAGGATTGATGATCATCGCGTAGCGCAGCTGCTCGCGCGCTACGTCAAGTGCATCGAAATCCCCCGGCTCCCTCATGTCGATCAGGGTAGTGCGTAGCTATCCGAGTTGCGGCCGGAATGCGCCTGTGCCGGAGGCATAGCCCTGTACTACCTCGGCGGGCACGATCCTGTTCAGCTGAACAACCAGTCGATGAGCTTGGCGCCGCCCTCGCCGGCCGCGCCGACAAGCGCTGCTGTCACCACGGTGATCGCGAGGGCCCGGCTGCGTCTCCACCACGGGACGGATCTTGTCTCCTGCGGTGCTGAGGGGTCGTTCTGGTCTGGTACTTCACTACTCATGGCCGCGCACCGTAAACGGCCGGGGTGCAACCGATGCGACGCTTGATCTTCCGGCGTACCGACTCGCCGTAAGCGGGTGGTTGCCCGTTGAGTGCCGCGGCTTCCGCCCACGTCCAGCCCTCGGAGTGTCGTATGGCCACATTCTGCTCGACCGGGTCGAGATCACTGAACAGCGTCTGCAGCCGGGGATCGACCAGCTGTGTCCCCACGAGCAGCTCTTCCGGAGTGGGGTTCAGCGATGCCAGCCGCATTCGCTCGGTGGTGTCTGACTCAAGCGTGGGGACATCGAGTGAGCCGATGTAGAAGCGCTGGCGCTGGTGCTGGTGGCGCGACTCGAAGATAGGCCTTTGGAGCTTCGCCAGTTGAAGTGTCTTGTCCCGAAGGAACTTCAGCAGCTGGCCCGGGGCGATCTGGTCCCAGGGGCCGAGCAATGCCTCGACGGCGCCCTCGCGTACAGCTTGGGTGATCCGTCGGATCTCGAGCCAGTACCTGATGAAGTCGTTGACGATCTCCTCGAAGTCGGGGTCGCCGCGCAGGATCGCAGCGCGTGCCCACCGGGCACCGATCACCGCGCGGTTCGCCAGACCTGGCACATGACGGATCAGCCGTGCGGCGACATCGCGTATCGAGTCGAGCATCGGGATGTCGCTGAACACGCATTGGTCGACGGCCTGGATTCCGATGCCGGAGGTCCGGAACAGTCGCGCGCCTATGGTGTCGGCGATGCTGCGCCCGTACCCGCCGAACAGGTTGTTCATGGGAGGAATGGCGGCGATGAGGCCGAGACCGTGTGTAACTGGGGGTCTATCTCAAGCAGGTCCTTGAAGGTCGGGGCGGTGCCGCCGAATCCGACACCGGCGTAGGCCTGTCGGCTGATGGCGGCCGCGGTGGTCGCCACGCTGTCGTCGATGAGGCTCTTGAAGGACGGGGTGCCGAATCCGAGAACAGCCGACTGTCGTCCGAGAGGCGCCGCCGTGGTTCTGGATACGTTGTCGTCGATCAGGTTCCTGAAGGGCATGGTCGAAACGACGCTGCCGCTGATCGCGCGCTGCACCTGCTCGCCGACCTGGAAGGCCGGGCTTGCAGCCAGGGTGTTCTGCAGTCGCAGGAGGTTGTTGCTGGCGAGCCGTGACCCGAGTATGCGGTTCTGGAGAGTCGGCCCGATTGCACTCATCTGCCGTGCCACGGATTCGTCTGCTGGGGCTTCGGGCGACTTCTCGAGCGCGTCTCGCAAGACTTGGAGCCTGTCCGGCTCGGACGCCGCCGCCGTGTCCGGGGCTTCTTGATTCGGATCGTCCGCCGTCACCCGGGTGCCTTCTCCCGCACCGCCCACCCCTACCTCCTCTGCCGGATATTTCTGTGCCATATCTCTTCAGGCACTGGAGGCGTCGAAAACAGCACTCGTGAGGCGTGATCTACGTCTCACTTTGACGAGGCCTTGATCTGCTGCCCGTTCGGCGGCTTGATCCCGTCGGACGACGCCGAACTGCTCAACTCGGGCAAGTACTTGTAGATCGTCGACCGCGAAACCCCAAGCAGTCTTGCGACCGAGCAGACGGTTTCTTCCGGCTGGGTGAGGATGGCTCGGGCCTGGCGGATCTGCTCGCCGGTCATGGCCGGTGGCCGCCCCAGGCGCTGCCCGCGGGCGGCGGCCAAGCCCTCGTTGGTGCCGTCGACGATCAGCTCGCGGATGAACTCGGCGAGCGTGGCGAACACATGGAACACCAGCCGCCCGCCAGGGGTGGTGGTGTCGAGCGCTTCGTACAGAGACCGGAATCCGATGCCGCGCTTGCGGAGTCCGGCGACAATCGAGATCAGATCCTGCAGCGAGCGGCCGAGCCGATCCAGCGACGGCACCACCAGGGTGTCACCGGGCCGGAGGTAGCGAGGCACTTCCACAGTTCCTCGCGCTCGACATTCTTCCCGGACTTCTTGTCGGAGAAGATCTTCTGGCAACCGGCCTCGCGCAGGGCGAGCATCTGCCGGTCAAGGTTCTGGCCCTTGGTCGATACTCGCCCATAGCCGACGAGCGCGCCGCCCCCGCCGATCGGATCGAGAGCATCACCGTCGAGGACGAGCGCGGGCGGCCGGTCGAGGGTGTCGGTCATGCCCGGACTGTACGAGAAAGGTCTGACAAGACTTGTTAGACACCAATGGTTTTCGACACGTTTTTGAGACACTCGCGGCGAGGCCGACCAGGGATGTCGATGTCCGCAGTCGGCTGCACAGAATTCCGAACTCGTCTGCACAAGCCGATCAGGGTCAGCCCAACGGCTGGGCTGACCCTGGGGCCTACAGTTCGGTGACGCGGCTAATCAGGAACCGATCTCGGCATCACGCCAGTTGAGCGGGTAGTCGGCACGGGAGGGGCCCTTCGAGAAGAAGTTTCGCCATGCAAAGTAGGCGATGGCCCGTTGCTTGCGTCCGATGTTGGAGCGGATCGTCTCGTAGATCGCCTCGAGGCTGTCGGGCCCGGACATCAGGTTCAGTGGGTCGTCACCAGGCTGGTCGAACAGTTCAAGGAGTTCCTGTTGGTGGTGTTGGACTGTTGATCCGGTGTCGGCTTCGTCCCGCGCTTTGCCCAATGCCGCGAACAGTGGGATGAGGAAGTTGTCCGAGGCCTGTACGGCCATCTCCCACTTGGGGTGTCCCTCGTATCGCTCCTGGATCCGGTGGTTCAATTCCAGGCACACCCACTTGAAGTCGTCGCGGCACGCCTCGCTGCCGACCTCGGTAATCCGGGTGTCGAACTTTTCGCTGGGGCCGTCCTCCACCAACTTGCGGGTCTTGATGTGGGGGTCACTGCTGACGTATGCCTGAAGGCTGTCGATGAGAAGCTCGTATCTGTAGCGGGCTTCCGTTGGTGCGGCTGGAGCGTCCTTGGGCCGGCGGCCACGAGGGCGCGGCGTCTCCTTCTCCTCACGTTCGGTCAGCAGTTTGATGTTCCAGCTCTCGAAGGTATTTCGTACGTCGCTCTGTGCGACTTCCAGCAGATGCCGCGGGCTGACCTTCTGCTGCCCCACGTTGAGCACCATGAACAGACGCAGCTTCTCGTCGCTGTCCAGGTCGTGCCATACCTGCTCCATCAGTGGTCGGGCGAGGAACGCGTCGAGGTCGAGAGGCTGCTGCCCCAGATCAGCCATCGCGTTGAGCTGGGTTCGTACCTCACGGCTCGGTTGCTCACCTTGTTCCAGGGCGAGCAGGCCCTCGGCGGCGACGGTGAGCACATGGGTGCGCTGGAGTCCGTCAGCGATCTCGTACCGGCCGTCTTCGCCCTCGACGATCACGACGGCGGGCAGCGTACCGCCTCTGAGGAGATCGCGAAGCATGCGCTTCTTGATCGCGTTCTTGCCGATCTCGATCTTTGCCCGCTGGTACACGGAATCGGGAATGTTGCCCGGGGCGATCGTCCGGGTGGCCGGGTCGTAGACGGCAAATCTGGTCAGGTACTCGCCGACCGTCTCTTGCCGGATGGTCCAAGTCGCGCTGTTGGTGGCGAGATCTCGTATAGAGGGACCGATGGCTGACGCCGTCTCCGTAGTGGTGGTCATAGCCCAACTCTCGTATGAATACTCAGGTTGTAGCCGCTCAAAGTGGTTGAGCGCTAACAAGAATATAGCGCTATCGATTGAATAGCGCTATGAGTTAGGGGAGTTCAAGTCCTGCGACGGAGGGTTCGTCCATGCCCGGCATGTGAGTGACTCCTTCTGAGGCGCGCACCAGACCGGAACCCCTGGTTGCTCTTGCGTCCGGTAACGAAGCTGCGCTCAAAGGGTCAGTGCATCACCGCACCTCAGACGCCGCGTCAGCGCTGTCTGCTCTGTTCGACGCGAACTCTAACGGGTCCAGAAGTCCTCAGGCTTGCGTCCGGGGCGGAATCCGAAGTGCTCGACCAACGCGACGGCTTCGGGAAAGTTGTCGGCGAGCGCTTCGGGTAGGTGTGCATCGCTGCCGAATGTGACTGCGCGACCGCCTTCTTCGGCCCACCATTGGGGTATCCAGGGTCGCAGCCGGCGAGTGTTGATCTCCAGCGCTCGTCCGCTGTCAGCGATCGCTCGCATCGCTGTGCGGAACCCATCCTCGAACATGCGCGGGTCGAACGAGCCGGCCGTCGCGGTCGGCCAAGCACGCACGGCGTAGTCGATGTGACAAAACACCGCGAACGAGTCCGATCCTGCGACGACGCGGGGGATCTCCTCGAGGTAAGCCCACATCACCTGATCGGCAGGCCAGATACGAAGGTGTTGGGTTCGCTGCGGTCATCGCGGATTTGCAGGGTGTGCAGGGAGCCGTTCACGCGGTCCAACATCGCCAGGTCCAGCAGTTGGGCTGCCCGGTCGTGGAACAGGTGCGGTTGGCCGAATTCGACGCGGGTGAGAATGCTCAGGTTGGGGAACCGATGTCGGCAGCGCTCGATGCAGTCGAGGTAGCCAGCTACATCGAATTCTGGAGGGTGCAGGTAGCCGCCGGGGTCGAGGAGGTGCCGTTGGTGGGGCATGAGGTCTTCGACGGTAGTGCGCCATGCAGTGTCGAAGTCGAGGTGCACGGTGAAGATCACCGTCGGCAGACCGATCGCGATGGCGCGTTCGCAGGTTTGTTCCATCCGTCCGGCCGCGCCGGAGGCGGGTCCTCCTGTGTCCCAGGACCATTCGCTGTGCACATGACTATCGGCGGGAAGTGCCACAGTGTTCAGCGTAGATTTCCGCCGGGCTGCGATAGCCGTGGATCTTACGGGGCCGGTTGTTGAGTTCGTCGGCGATCGCGTCGAGGTCGTCTTGGCTGAACCGGCGTAGATCGGCGTTCTTCGGCAGATACTGACGCAGCAGCCGGTTGGTGTTTTCGTTTGTGCCCCGTTGCCAGGGGCTGCGTGGCTTGCACAGGTAGATCGGCATGCTCGTGGCCTCGGTGATGGTCTTGTGGCCGGCGATCTCCCGGCCACGGTCCCAGGTCAAGGTGCGCCGCATCGGTGCTGGGAGGCTGAGCAGGTAGCGCGTCAGATGCGGGGTGACCTGGTCGGCCTTGATTCCGTCTGGCAGCGCAACCAAAGCAGTGAAACGACTGGTCCGCTCGACCAGTGTCGCGACCGCCGATGGCCGTGACCCCATGACGAGATCGCCTTCCCAATGCCCGGCGACCATACGGTTTTCGACTTCGGTCGGACGCTCGCTGATCGGAACCAGATCCTTGATCACGCCTCGCCCGTCGGGGCGCCGCGCGCGTTTGGGATGGCGCATCACCCGCCCGCTGCGCAGCTGACGGGTAAGTCCGCGGTCGATCGCTTTGCGGCGACGCGGATCGAACAGCGACAAGTAGATCGCCTCGTGGGAGACTCGCATGCTTGAGTCACTGGGGAAACATCGTGCCAGCCACCCGGAGATCTGTTCTGGAGACCACCGCATCATCAGCTTCTGTTCCACTAACGCCCTCAGCCGCGAATCCCTCGCGAGCTTGGCCGGTTTCGGCCGCCGTGCGCTCTGATACGCCTGGGCATCGGCAGCCGCTGCACGATAGCTCTCCCGCCCGCCGTGGCGGGAAACCTCCCGAGAGATCGTCGACGAACGACGACCCAATCGACGGGCGATCGCACGTGCCGAGCAACCCGCAGCCAGCCCACGAGAGATCTCCTCACGCTCGGCCAAGCTCAGATGCACGCTGCGACGCCGCAACGGCGGCTGTCGCACGCCCCCGGTCTGGGCCAGAAACCGTCGCACATGATGCACCGGCACCCCAGCCGATCGCGCGATGACGCTGAATGGCTCTCCAGCGCGCCACTGCCGCCACACCTCATCTTGCTGACCCGCCGACAACCCATAATCCCGCACCACACCCTCCGCCCAACATGATCATCCACGCGGCGATGCATTGACCACTTGAGCTCAAGAACGTTCGCGAGACACCTTGCGGCGTCGGATGTTTTCGCAGGCCAAGGATGTAAGGCCGAACGCACCCGCGACGGCCTAGCGGCCGCTCGGGCGCGCGGCCGGACCGGTGGGCAGAAGCCCAAACTCGGTCCACGGCAGGTCCAGCTGGCTCGACATATGTACGACGAACTCGATGACCGCGGTAAGCGCCGGTACACCGTTGCCCAGATCGCGGCCGAGTTCGGGGTTCGACCAGGATCACCGCGGCGACGTCAGCGGTGACCGAGCGTCCCCACAACGGTCACGGTTCCAGGTGCAGGAATTCCGGCGGAACGCCATGGCGTATCAGCAATTCGCGGTGACCGGTGACCTCTTCCGGGGTGGTGCTGTACCAGGTGAGCATCTGGAACATCTGTGCGGCCGCACTGGGCTGGACCTGGGCAGCGCGCAGCGCCGCTTCGCCGCGGCCGCGAAGTCATGCACGGGTTCGACAGAATCGACGTGGTGGTTGTCGCCGTCGTAGACCGGTTCATGGGGTGTTTCGGCCAGCAGGGAGCCCAGGGTTTCCCGGGCGATGATCCGGCCCTCGCCTGCCAGGGCGATCGCTGCGGCCGCGCCGGCCAGCAGTTTCTCCTGCGTGTCCCATGGCAGGAGTTCGTAGGGTCGCCACACCGAAATCCCTGCTCGCACATGCAGTCCAGCCGCATCCCAAACTCGCCCGATGGTGCGCCTGCCAGCCTGCCCGAGGGTGGCCGTCGCCAAGCTGAGCTCGTCGAGGAGGATACGCAGCAGCCGGAACCACACACCTGCGAGTACGGTCCGACCGGGCAGGTCCACGGTGCCGGCGGTCAGGGCCTGGCGAGTGTCGTGCACCGAGTCCCCGCGCACGTAATTGCCGAAGACCGCGTCGGCGTCGGTCGGTGCGATCGGGTAGGTGTCGAACAGCCACGGTGCCCACCCGGACAAGGTCATCGACCGCAGGCGCGCCGCGTCGAGCCGCTTCAAGATCTCGGCTGGACTGGGCCGGGAACTCTGGTGCTTTTGCCAACATTGCGAGGATCAACGAACGGAGCAAGGGCGATGCCTCGGTCAACGGAGGTGGGGGCGCCATACGGTGCTGTTCGTAGAAGTCGGGCCCCGGGAACGGAAGCTCTCCCGTCACCAGCTGGCATGCCACGATGCCCAGCGAGTACACATCGGACTTTATCGTGGCCCGCTGGCCGGCGAAGCGTTCCGGCGCGGTCCACTGCTGTGTCCCACGGTCCTTGTAGGTGACTGCGGCGGTGGCTTCCTCGGCGTAGCGGGCGATGCCGAAATCAGCCAGGCACCAATCACCGCGGTATCGGAGGATGTTCTGCGGCTTGATGTCGCGGTGAACGACCACGCTACCCATATCCAGCAGTGCCGTCGCCACGTCCGTCAAGACCGCGATGACATCGGACTCACCGAGCTGACCTTCTGCAGCCAGATACTGATTAAGTGAGCACTCTGCCTTCGGCATCCGCAGCAGCAGTTCAGATTCGGTAGACCCGACCTCGTCGAAGGGCACGATGTTGCGGCAGTTGCGGATGTCTTCCACCAGGAGGTCGCGGTTCCCGCCCGGGATCTTCTGGACCTTCTTGACGACTGCGCGCTCGCCGTCTCGCTCAACCTCGACGACAGAGCTCATCCCTGGCTCATCTCCGATGGGGCCAATTACCGTCCACCTCTGTTCGAGCTGAATGAACTCCGTCATGTCGAAATTTCACCACGCTCGACCGCGTCGCGTCGGAGGCGGTCGGCTACCAGGGAAGCCAGGCCACTCCGACGATGGCAGTGATGACATCGAGCACAGAACTGGACACATGAAGAACCCCAAACGATCTGGGGGACAGCGTCATCGGGGTTAGGTGGGTATAGCGTCGCTGGTTCAGCCATCCCGAATTGGATGGTCGAACCGGGCGTTCGGAGCCGTTTCGCACCCGGGGTACTGCAGACAGTTACTGGTCTCTTCTAGACCAGGCTCGTCTGAGCCCGGCCGCTCTTCGCTCTAGTCTCTCGGCTCCGCTGTGACACCCTTCAAGGTCGCGTACCGACCCAAGGAGTTCGATCGTAGCCGAATGACGACGACACAGGCATGTCTGTCAGTGCCCTGCTGCACCATCGTCTACATGAGCGCGCACGATGGCATCAACGCGGCCAACGCCGAGGCGGCCCGCGCCGCTGGATGGCCGGAACTCGCCGGCACCCCAGCGCAAATCCCCTGGGCTATCAGCGTCCGCGCGGACAAGATGCGCGAATTCGACACCGGAGCAGCTGAGGAGTCGATGTCCGACGTCGACCGAGTCCTGTTCCGAGAGGCCCTTCTACGCCAGACCCAAGCCAGCGAATGGATCGATTGCCGTTCTCACCCTTGGCCGGCGCTGGCCTTGCGCTGGCTCACCCCTGACGAGCGCGCCGCCCTGCTCGCCAAGGGTGCGGATCGTCCCTGACAGTCCGCCGGTTTCTCGGGCTCAGTTCCAGGGGGTCGGCCCGGTCTGGGATTCCCACGCTGCCAGCGCTTTTGCTGGCATGAGCAGGATCCGGCCTTGACCGCGTACGCGCGTGCTTGCGGGTGAATGTATGCGCGGTGGTCACCACGGCCGCCACGTCGGCGCCGTGGATGGTGTGCGCGGTTCCGCCGAAGCGCTGCACGTCTTGGCTGCCCACGCTGCGGCCGTCGCGATACCGCTTGGCCTGCAACACGATCCGGCGGCCATCCGGTGCCCGCGCGATCACATCGGCGCCCAGATCACCGGACCCGCCAACCACCCCGGACATCGGTGCAGCCATCACGGCGACACAACGCGGCCAGCGCCTCCTCGAACTCGGCGGGGCTCAGCGTGTTCTGTCGCAGTGCTGCCAGTACCCGTGCGTCATCGCGAGCACGCTCCTGGCGGCGATGCCGCACCGCCAGCACGACGGCGCCCGCGGCGACAACCAACGCACACACCCCAACAGAGGCGAGTATCAAGGCTTGCCGTTGGGCGATCTCCGCGACCTTGGGTGCGATCACCAGCACGGCGACGACGGCGGCCATGAACATGAACGCCGCCGCATCCGATCCGCGGCGACTACGTCGTCTTCCCATCCGTGCCCCCTCAGCAGCCCGCCCAGCTCTTCCTCAGCCTGGCGCAAGCGCCAGGCCCATCTTGCGATTGTCGCGGCTACCGCCGGATTCCACTCAATTTCGGAGATCAGGAAACGGCCCGATTCGGCCTGGCCACAAGACGATTCGACGTAACGGGAAGCGTCCGATGCGGGGCAAAGGTCGCGAATGTTGTCAGTGCCGGAGTTCACACTGGATCCTGCGATCAGTCTCAGCCAGCGAATCACTCTGCGGCTGCCGAGATCAGAAGGGGGATCGCGGGTGTCAGAAGGGCCGTGGTTGGAGCGGACAGTACTGCTGGGTGGGCCCCGCAAGCGTGCCACCAACGGTCCTCTGCGGGTGTACCTGCCCTACGAAGGCTCCTCGAACAAACCCTGGATCAGGGCGGTCGTGGGCAAGGGCGCACCGATCAAACCGGCCGTTCACGGCCACCTCAAGGTCTGGGAGCTCAGCGCCAACCACTTGCTGCCCTTGGCGGCGGCGATGGCCGACCGGTACGGCGAGATCGAGATGCGACTGCAGGTCTCACCGACGATGACGTGCACCCACAGTTGCCAGACCGCTCGCCCGGACACGGTGTGGGAGTGCGTGTGCGAGTGCGGCGGCCGTGACCACAGCGGCAAAGGCACCTACAACGACTGGTACCCCACCGGCCGATTCCGCATCGAGCGCCAAGGCGAGATCGAAGTGCGGTACCTGCAGATCCGGCGCGGGCAGATCCCTCTACCGCCGGACATCTCACCCATTGCTCTCGAACGCGCCCTACCCATCTCCCCGCCGCAGGCCCCACCGGCACGGCGGGAGAATCCGCGACCACAGCTGCGCCTGATCCCCACGCCGCCACCCCCGCCGCAGCCTCAGGCTGTACCTGCAGCACCGCCGACACCGTTGGAGCCTCGGACAGCGTTCCCCCGGCCGCCGCGTGATCTCGGGCGGGTTCCCAGCGACACCATAGACAGCTACCAGCCCGAACCTCCAGTGCCGGTTGCCATTTCCAAACCACACAAGCCGGGGCGGGCTGGGCCCCTGATCGCGGCGGCGGCCGTGGTCGCGGCGATCTGCTTGGGCGCGTGGCTGCTTCTTCCCACCGACTCGAAGGACGAGCCTCGGGGAACGCGCACCCCGGTAACGGTGCAGCAGGACAGCCCAGAGCCTGCACCACCACCCGTGGCCGCTGAGCCCGCGCCACCTGCGCCGCCGGTTCAGGCCCCACCACCAGCCGCGCCCCCGCGCGGGTGCTACCCGTTCCAACCGAACTGCTAAGCCTTATCCCCGGCTCGTAACGCGCCGCAGTTCACAGTGTGGAAGGCGAAACGCCGTGCCGGTCCATCTTCAGTCCTCGGCGGACACCCGATGTTGTAGGCCGACCAGATCGGTAGCAGCCGAGTTCTGTTCGACCTGGCGGTCAGTGTGCATCGGACTGATCTGCCCGCGGTATGTCCGCAGGATTTCGCTGACTTGGTCGCGGTGTTCGCGGGCGGCGCGGTCGGCCATGGCGTGGGCGGCGGTGATTGCGCGGGAGTACTCCATGTCGCGTTGTTCGAGTTGATGGTGGTGTTCGGTGGCCTGGTCGTCGAGACGCTGTCGTAGAGTTGCGTTCTCCTCAGTTGAAGTCTTGGCGTTGGTGAGTGCGGCGTCGCGTTCGCCTTCGGCGTGGGCCTGTGCTGCGCGGGCAGCGTCGAGGTGTCCGCGCATTTCCTTCAGCACCGCTTCGGCTTCCTCGTAGACCCGGTCGCGATCTGCCTCTACCTCGGCGATGCGCGCTTGTGCGTCGGCAGCAGCTTGTGCTGCAAGGGCTTTGGCCGGCTGCGTCTCCTCGGCGGCTTCGTCGGCGGCGGCCAGGGCCAGCTCCTCGAGCTCGACCGCGTGTTCCAGTCGACACGCCATGACAGACGCGGCTTTCTCCACGTCGGCGCGAGCCTGTTCGGCGGCGGCGATGCGGACAGTCGCGTCCCGCTGAATCTCGGCGATCTCGCGGTCAATGACCGCAGGGTCAGTGACCTCGGCGATCAATTCGCCGGCGTCGACCAGCATGGCCGCCAGTTCTGTGCGGGTCAGTTCGATGCAGTCGACAAGATCGGCAAGCGCGATTGTGCCGTCGGTGACCGGACGCAACGGGCGCTGCTCCACCCGTTCGACAGCCTTGTCGTCGGCTTTGCGCTTGCGGCGCAGCGCTTTCTGCGCGGTGTGCTAAGGGTTGTCGCAGTATTTGCGCGGTGCGCCCGGTCTGCCACTGGGCAGGACGGCGGCCTCGCATGTGCCGCCGTTGTCCAAGGGGAACTGGCATCCCGTCGGGGTGTCGGTGGTGGTGGTGCGTGGGTTGACGGCTTTCAGCATCGTGGAATTCCGTTTCATTCCATTTCATTTCATTCCGACGCCGCGGTTATGAAATGAATCCTGATGGGCAGGTGGAGTGCTCGGGGACACTGGTTCAGGCGACGGTGCGCAGCATCGCGGCGCGGGCGCGTGGGAGCCTGTTGGCGATGATTTGGGCGGCTGCGGCGCTGGCGCGGCGGTCGTTGTGGCCGTAGCGGGAGTCGGTGGTGTTGACCGACTTGTGGCCGGCGTCGCGGGACACGACGAACAGGGGCACGCCGTCCTGGAGCTTCCAGGAGATGCCGGTATGGCGCAGAGTGTAGGGGGTGAGGCGTTTGTGGCGTATCGAGGCGATCGCGTCGGCGAAACGCTCTAGCAGGTAGTCAGGATCCGCGCCTTTCCACTGAGCGTTGGGGCCGAACGGTTCGAGGTTGCCGTCGGCGAGAGCACGCAAGCGGCGCAAGCCTGGTATCCACGCTTTGGCGTAGAAGTAGCCCGCGCTGATCGGAGTGTCGTTGCTGGTGTGGACCAGCAGCTCATCACCCGGGCGATCGAGGTCGAAGCGCTCGAGGGTTTCCAGCGGAACCGTGACGGTGCGAATACCGCGCGAGGACTTCGGTTTTCCCAGCTTCATCCCACCGCCGACGTGCTTCCATGCCTTGTTGATGCGCACATCGCCGGTCCGCTTGTCGATATCGCGGATCTGGATGGCGGTGACCTCACTCGGTCGGGCCATCGAGACCAGGTTGAACTCGGCGTGCGGGCGCCACCGCGGTGGCATCAACTGCTCGAAGAGCTCCCATTCGTCGTTGTCGAAGATGTCCAGCTCCGGCGCGTCGTGGCGCGGCAGCCGGATGCCCAGGCATGGGTTGTAGGGGATCAGCGGCGTCGGTCGTTCGGCCACAGCCGCGTTCAGACCAGCGGACAGGAACCCGTGTTTGTTGTGAATGGTTTTCGCGCCGTTGCCCTTGTCCTGCTCAAGGTGCACGATCCAGGCAGCGTCCAGATCCTGGTTGAACGCGGTGATCGGCAGCGAGGAGCCCATGAACGGTTCGATGTCGACGTCGATGTAGCGGAGGTAGCCGGCGCGCGTGCGTTCCTCGATTCCGGTCAACCGCGCGGTGTACTTGCGCAACCACGCCACCAGCGTCGTATACCGCACTCCGGCACCGAGCTGAATCTCGCGGATCCGGCGCGCCTCGGCGACCCCGACCACCTCGGCCAGCTCACACCAGCGCACCGCGGCCTCGAAATCGTCGAAGGTCTCCGACGTCGAGCGTCGACGCCCGGTCTCGTCGTAGAAGTGGAACGGAACCTGCCAGGCGATCGACCCGTTACTACGGGGTCGCGGGCGGGGTGTGAGCATGAAGCCTCCAGAGCCGGTGGGTGCCCTGAGAAGCCGGTTGTGACCGCAAGTTGGTGACGTGGTGACACAGGTGGTGACATACACGTCTAGACCAGGGTAGCTCACGCTACTGACCTGGCCTTTTCGTGGAGCGGATGACGGGATTCGAACCCGCGACCCTCACCTTGGCAAGGTGATGCGCTACCAGCTGCGCTACATCCGCATGCGCTCGATGTGGTCCGGAACTCGGCTGCATCGGCGTGCGTCCAAAACTGTAGTCCGACATTGGCCCCAAATAAAAATCGGACATTGCTGGCAGGGGCTTCGGGTGCCGGGGATGCGGATGCGGGTCGGTCAGCGAATGCTCTGGTCGGCGGAGGTTGGGGTGAAGGCTGCGGCGTGGTCGGCAGCCCATTCGGCGTAGGTGCGGGGTGGGCGGCCGAGGATTTGGCGGACGTCGTCGGTGCGGATGGTATTGCCGCCAGCGCGCACATAGGCCTGGCCAGCCAGTGCGCCCTCGACGAATTCCGGGGACATGCCTGCCGCGATCATATGTTCGCGGGCAATATCTTCCGGCACGTCGACCACCTCGAGCGGATGGCCGAGGACGGTCGCCAGTGCTGCGGCTTGGTCTGCGGTGGTGAGCAGTTCGGGGCCGGTGAGGGTGTAGACGTGGCCCGTGTGGCCGGTGGTCGTCAAGGCCTCGACGGCGACCGCGGCGATATCGCGTGGGTCGATGACGCCCTGACTGCCGGTACCGGTCAGATTCGGCACGGGCTGACCGGACCGGATGGCATCGGCCCAGCTCAACGTGTTGGAGGCGAAGCTGGACGGCCGCAGGACGGTCCACTCCAAACCGCTGGCCCTGGCTGCTTCCTCGCCGGGAATATGCCACGTGCCGACCCGGCCGAGGCCGGGTTCGCCGGTGCCTATGGCGGAAAGTTTGACGATGCGGCGCACGCCGACCTCGCGGGCCACGGCAACCAGCGCGCGGTCGGTCTCGGCATATTCCGGGCCGAGCACACCCACGATGAAGGCCGCCGCCGCGCCGGACATCGCGGCGGCCATCGAGTCGAGGTCGTGGTAGTCGGCCCGGGCCAACTCCACTCCGGATGATTTCACTGCCGATGGTGCCGGTGGCACCGGTGATCACGATCATGCGGCCAGCCTGCCGCCCGGGCCACCTGGGTCGATAGGAAATTTCGGCACGTTTTCGGTCGCTGTATACGGCTGTGAGCTGCTTACAGTGGGTCCGGTGACCATGCCGACCGCCGACCTCACCGAGTCAACGGTGCCCGCACCCGAAGCACTGCGGCCGTGGATCACCGAATTCGGCAGCATCCCGACCGGCACAGATACCTCCGTGCCGTACACGCATGTACCGCATGCCGGGACAACGATCGTGCTGCGCGACCGCCGCGACACACTCGTCGTCGGGCCGCAGACCCGCGCCGCCTACTCGGCCGCGGATAAGCCCGCCGGATGCACCCGTCTGCGCCTGGCCCCCGGCGCCACCCGGCAACTGCTCGGCGTCCCCGCCGCCGACCTCGCCGATCGCGTCGTCCGCCTCGCCGACCTCCCCGGCGTCGCCGCCGATCTGGCACACGAACTCGCCGCGCTGCCAACCGAAGATGTCCTGCGGTTCCTGGAAGCGATTCTCCCACAACGCATCTCCGAAGATCAGACCCAGCGCGCACACCGTGAACTCCTCCGCGACGCCGTCGCCGCCATCGCCACGGTCCCGACGGTCCGCGGACTCGCCGCCGACCTCGCGGTCAGCGAGCGCCAACTCCGCAACCTCTTCACCGCCGGAATCGGTGTCTCCCCCAAGCATTTCGCCCGTATCGGCCGCGTTCGCCGCATCATTGCCAGCGCGGGCCAAACCCCGTGGTCCCAATTGGCCACCGCCACCGGCTATTACGACCAGTCCCATATGACCGCCGACTTCCGCATGCTCATGGGCGTCCCCCCGACCTCCTTCCTCCGCGGCGATCTCCCAGCCCCTAGGACGCGTCCTCAAAGCCACATGAGCAGGGTGGCCAGGTCGAGCATGCCGCGGTAGGAGGTTGCCGTCTTGTCGTAGCGGGTGGCGATGGCCCGGTATTGCTTGAGCCGGTTGAAGCAACGCTCGACGACATTACGTCGGCGATAGGCCACCGGATCGAACGTCGGCGGACGGCCACCAGCCGTGCCACGGCGCCGCCGGTTGGCCTGCTGGTCGGCGCGTTCGGGAATCGTCGCGGCAATGCCGCGACACCGCAGGTGTTCCCGGATCGCACGCGAGGAATAGCCCTTGTCCGCCAGCACCCGCCGTGGCCGCGTCCACGGCCGCCCGCGCCCGGGCCGTGGCATCCAGATCCCGGCCAGCACCCTGGTGAACACGGTGCAGTCGTTAACGTTGCCGCCGGTCAACACAATCGACAACGGTCGCCCGAGCCCATCACAGGCCAGGTGGATCTTCGTCGTCGGCCCACCACGAGACCGGCCGATCGCGTGATCAGCGGGCTCGCTATCTGCCCCGGGGTAGAACCCGCCTCCCGCCGGTGTGGATCACCCGCCCGCGCCGGGCACCCGCAGCATGCTGGTGCGCACGCACGATCGAGGAATCCACCGACACCTCCCGGTCGAGCTCAGCGACAGCGTCGGCGATCACCCGCACCCGCTCGACCAGCAGCGTCAGGGTTCCGTTGCGTGACCACCGCCAGAACCGGTTGTAGACGGTCTTCCACGGCCCGTACCGCTCGGGCAGGTCCCGCCACGCGATTCCGGTCTTGGCCTTGTACAACATGCCGTTGACCACCCGCCGGTCATCGATCCGCGGACGCCCCTTCGCACCCGACACCGGCAACGACGCCTCCACGACCTGCCACTGCTCATCGGTCAACTCATGCCTGCGCACCACAACCCGACATCAAAACAGACCAGCAACCACCGCAAAGCAAATCAGCCACAACCACTTTGAGGACGCGCCCTAGCCGTTGCGCAATCCCCTGGTCCTGAGGCTCAGTGGGTTCGACGTTGGGCGGCGCGGCGGGCCATCTCCGCCCGCTCGAGCACGGCGGCTTCGGCGAGGGTGGGGGCGGTGCCGCCGATGCGGGCGGGTACCCACGGTTCGCCCGCTGGCATCGGGTAGTTCGCCTGAGCGTCCGCCAGCAGTTCGCTCATCCGAGTGCGGAGTTCGACCGTTAGATCGTCGGTCGGGTCGACGGGCGGGATCGGGTCACCGATGCGGATATTGATCGGAAAACGATGGCGGCCGAGTTGCTTCGGGAAGCCCTTGGTCCAGATGCGATGGGCACCCCAGATGACGATGGGAATGATCGGGACGTCCGCGTCGATCGCCATGCGCGCGGCACCGGACTTGAACTCCTTTAGTTCGAAGCTGCGGCTGATGGTCGCCTCCGGGTAGACCACGACCAGCTCGCCCGCACGCAACGCCGCGACCGCGCGACGGTAGGAACCCGCGCCCGCGCTGCGATCGACACCGATTGCCTTGCAGTGCTTCATGAGAAAGCCGACGATGCCGTGTTCGAGTTCGGCCTTCATCATGAAACGAACATTGCGCCGCGAATTGCGCCCGACCAGACCGACCTCCATGAAGTCCAGGTAGGCGGTGTGATTCACGGCGATGACGGCGCCGCCGGTGCGCGGAATCCGGTCCTGTCCGGCGATATCCACCCGCAGCCCCTGCACCACGAAGAGCGTGCGGACCAAGCCCGTGAGAATGTCATAGACCGGTTCCCGCGACATGGCTTCCCCTACAGCGAACCCTTGGCTGCCCGGCGCGCCGCCTTCTCCTCGGCCTCGGCGGCGTCCATGGCATTGGCTGCCTCGAGGGTGGGCGCGCTGCCGCCCAAACGTGCTGGCACCCAATAGGCGCCGGGTTCGTGCACATAGTCCTGCTGCAGATCCAGCAGCATCGCCTGCATGGTGCTGCGCAGCTGAGCGGTCAGCTCGGCGGCGGGTTCATAGGGCTGGATCGGCTCGCCGACCGCGATGGAGATCGGCGTATTGGTGCGACCCAGACGCTTCGGGAAGCCCTTGGTCCACACCCGCTGAGCGCCCCAGATGACGATCGGGATGATCGGCACATCCGCCTCGATCGCCATGCGCGCGGCACCGGACTTGAAGTCCTTGATCTCGAAACTGCGGCTGATGGTGGCCTCGGGGTAGACGCCGACCAACTCGCCTCTGCGGAGGTATTCGACCGCCGCCTTGTACGAGTCGGCACCGGCCGCACGGTCCACCGGAATGTGTTTGAGCGCCCGCATGATCGGGCCGGAGATGTTGTTGTCGAACACCTCCTGCTTGGCCATGAAGCGGACGTACCGCTTAGGGGTGCGCGCCGGCAGACCCGCGTAGGTGAAGTCCATGTAGCCGGTGTGGTTGATCGCGATAACGGCACCACCGCGCGCGGGGATACGTTCAGCGCCCTTGACGGTGAACTTCAGACCTTCGACGAAGAAGACGGTACGGGCCAGCCCGATGATCGTCCGGTAGACGGGTTCCACAATTCCGCTAGCGTAGTCGCTGACTGTCCCATCCGGCAGAGCCGCCGCATCCGCGCGCGTGCCGGACCCGTCGCTCCTATGCCGAACGCCTACGAAAGAGGACCCTCGAAGTGGAACGCGCTCGCCCGATACCGCGTGAACACGACCAGAAGGACCCGCGGACACGAAGGGCGCTCCTCGCCATCACGACTGGCCTGGCACTGACCAGCGCTGTTCTGCTCACCGGATGCGACTCCGTCTCCGGCATACCCGGTGACGAGCCGCCCAACACATCGGCGAAGACCACGACCCCGTCGGCCGCGATTCCGACCACGGCCACGCAGGCATTGGCGCAAACGTTCAGCGTGCCGGTCGGTGAGGTCCGCGGTGTGTCCGGCGCGGCGGATGTCGTATCGCGCTTCGGCGCGGCACTCGAGCGGGCCACACCCGCCGAATTGCAGTCCAAGTGCTGGATGATGGCCCCAGGCAATGTCAGCGATATGTCCGCCGACAAGAAGACGATCCTGACCGCCATCGCAGAGCCCGCGACGGTCACGAAGAACAGCGTCAGCTGGCAGAACGCGGGCACCACGATCAGCTTCGACCGCGCCGCGATCGAGTCGGGCATCAAGAACTCGAACCAGACCGTCTGCCCGTGGGTGGCGCAGGACGGCGCCGACCCCGGCCCCAATGAGGCCGACGCCAGGCATACCGTGCGCCGCTATCTGGCCCGTTTCGTCGGCACCCCGCTCGATCCCTCCGATAAGGAGGGCACCTATCCGCTGGTCTGCAAGGCGAGCCCCGCGAACTGGGATCCCACCGGAACCGGCAGCCCGACATCCGCACCGCTGGCCAATAACCCCGGCAGGCTGACCGGCATCACGAAATTCACCGATCAGGAGATCCGTTCGGAGCGGCTGCGCGCGGGTTACGTCACGGTCGAAGTTCCGGTCACCAACTCCTCGGGTGTGACCCAGACCCGTACCTTCACCCTCACCGAGGGTTCCGAGGGCTACTGCATCGGCGACGTTTCCGCCTAGCCACTACCCTGGGTGGCTGGTAACGGTCAGGAGGAGCAGCTCGTGCAGATCACCAGCGTCGGACACGCCGGATTCCACATCCGCACCGCGGCCGGGTCGATCCTTTGCGATCCCTGGGTCAATCCCGCGTACTTCGGTTCGTGGTTCCCGTTTCCGGACAACACCCAGTTGGACTGGGATGACCTGGGCAATTGCGATTTCCTGTACGTCTCGCATCTGCACCGCGACCACTTCGACGCGGTGCACCTGGCCGAACATGTGAACAAGGATGCGACCGTACTGCTGCCGGACTATCCGGTGCCGGACCTGCGGCGCGAACTGGAGAAGCTGGGCTTCCACAAGTTCTTCGAGACCCAGGATTCGGTGAAGCACCGAGTGAGCGGTCCGGGCGGCGAGATCGACATCATGATCATCGCGTTGCGCGCGCCCGCCGACGGTCCGATCGGCGACTCCGGGCTGGTGGTCTCCGACGGTGAGACCACCTGTTTCAACATGAACGATGCCCGTCCGGTCGATATGGATGTGCTACACGACGCGTTCGGGCACGTCGATATCCATCTGCTGCAGTATTCGGGCGCGATCTGGTACCCGATGGTCTACGACATTCCGAACCGCACCAAGTCGAACTTCGGCAAGCAGAAGCGTCAGCGCGGTATGGATCGCGCCCGCAGCTATATCGAACAGGTCGGTGCCACCTGGGTCGTCCCCTCGGCCGGTCCGCCGGTCTTCCTCGACGATGAGCTGCGCTACCTCAATGACGATCGCGGCGACGAGGGCAATATCTTCCCGGATCAGATGGTGTTCCTGGAGCAGATGAAGATCCACGGCAACGAGGGCGGGATCCTGATGATCCCGGGTTCGGTCGCCGAAGTCCGCGGTGCGGAACTGTCGCTGACCCATCCGTTCGAGCCGGGCCTGATCTACGACAACAAGGCCGAATATATCGAGCTCATGGCGCAGCGTCTCGCGCCGGTGCTCGCGGCCGAGAAGGCTTCGTGGGCAACAGGTGACGAGCGGTTGCTGGAACAGTTGCAGGCGCTGTTCGAGCCGATCATGAAGCAGAGCGATCTGATCTGCGATGGCATCGGATACCCCGTCGGCCTGGTCATCGGCGAGGAAACCGTGGTGCTGGACTTCCCCAACCACGTGGTACGCGCGCCGATCGAGGGAGAAGGCAAGTACCGCTACGGTTTCCGGATCGCGCCGGAGTTGGTCCGGACCGTACTGCGCGATGAGGAGCCGGACTGGGTGAACACCATCTTCCTGTCCACCCGCTTCCAGGCGTGGCGGATCGGCGGCTACAACGAATTCCTCTACACATTTTTCAAATGCCTCACCGATGAGCGGATCGCATACGCGGACGGCTGGTTCGCCGAGGCGCACGACGATTCCGCGTCGACGGAATTGGCCGGATGGGAAGTGCAGCGGCGCTGCCCGCACCTGAAGGCGGATCTGTCGAAATTCGGTGTGGTCGAGGGCAATACGCTCACCTGCAATTTGCACGGCTGGCAGTGGGATCTGGAATCCGGTCGGTGCAGAACCTCCAAGGGACACGAGCTGCGGTCGCGCAAGCTCGGCTGAACCGCGTGTGCTGGTTCCGGCCGACCACACTTATGCCGACCGGAACCGCGCGAGTAACACACCAGGTCAGCAGCCTTCCCCGGTGCGTCTCAGCGACCTGAAACGCAAATCCCCAGAACAGCTTTCGCTCCACAACAACCGGGAACCAGGTTTCTTTCCGACGTGAAGGCCGGGCACAACCGAGGCTCGTGCAAACCACGTGATTGCCTCGCACAGCTGTGCACGCTGTGCGAGGCAATCACTGGAGGTGCGACAAGCGCGGGCGGGTCGGGGTGGCACGGCGATCGTGATGTGTTGTGGCTCGGCCGGTGGTTGAGGTTGTGGCGGTACGGTGCGGGGGTGGCGGTGCGGGCGAAGGTGGGGTTGGCCTTCGGGTTCTGTATTGGGGCCGGGGTGGCCGTGCAGGGCCGGATCAATGGTGCGCTGGGGGCGCGGCTGCAGGATGGGATCGCGGCTGCCTGCATCAGTTTCGGTGTCGGGCTGGCGGTGTTGCTGATCGCGTTCGTGTGCAGTCGGCGGTTGCGTGCTGGGCTGGGGCGGGTTCGGGCGGCGCTGTCGAGCGGTGTGCTGCGTCCATGGCAGTTGCTCGGCGGGCTGTTCGGTGCGTTCTTCGTTGCGTGCCAGGGACTTACGGTGGCCGCGATCGGTGTCACCGCATTCACCGTCGCCACGGTCAGCGGTCAATTGCTGAGCAGCCTGGTGGTGGACCGGCTCGGATTGGCCCCGCACGGCCGCACCCCGATCACGGTGGCGCGTATTTGTGGTGCCGCATTGGCCATCGCGGCGGTGGCTCTCGCCGCGACGGGCCGCTCCGGCGTACCGGCCGGATCCGCCGCGGTTCCCGACTGGCTGCGCACCGGCCCCACCGCACTGCTGGTCATCCTGCCCGCGCTGGCCGGGATCGGGCTGGCCTGGCAGCAAGCCGTCAATGGGCGCGTCGGCACGGTGGGCGGCCCCTTCTCCGCGACCCTGGTGAACTTCGGCATCGGCACCGCGGCCCTGTTCGCCATCGAAGCCGCCGTCCTCGTCGGCAGTGGCCGGCCCATCGAATTCCCCGGCGAACCGTGGCTCTACCTCGGCGGACTGATCGGTGTCGCCTTTATCGCCCTGGCCGCCCTGACCGTTCGCTGGATCGGTGTCCTGCTGCTCGGCCTCACCTCGGTGGCAGGCCAACTCCTCGCCTCCATCAGCCTGGACATCCTGACTCCAACCGGCGGCGGACTATCCCGCACCGCGGCAATCGGCTGCACCCTCATCTTCGTCGCGGTCGTCGTCGCCACCCGCTCGCGAACTTGATGCTCCTGACCCGCGCGCGCTGGTGCGCGGGATTACATGTCACGGCGGGCGTAAAGCGTTCGACCCCCTCTCCCGGCGATCGAGCCGTAGACCCTGATGCCTACCCCACACGCAGGGCAGTGCGCGGGACGGGCGCAGAGCGGTCGCCGCCCTCACCGGGACGATCAAGCCTCGAACCTGATGCCTACCCCACACGCAGGGCGGTGCGTGGATTAGCGAAGGTGTCGTGGCGGGCGTAGGTACGGTCGCCGCCATTGCGGGCGATGGAGCCGCGGACCAGGCGGGAGCGGACGCGGGCGCCGAATTTTTCCTGGATGCGGGTGGCGCCGGGGATGAGTTGGCGGGGGACTTCCAGGGCGCCGTTGACGACGGCGGTGGCCAGGACGGCGCTCTGGAAGAACTTGCTGTTCTCCAGGCCGAGGAAGTCGGAGTTGCTCGGGCCGAGCACGATTCGACTGTAGGCCACCATATAGCTGGTGAGCACCCGGCGGATGACGCGTTTGGCGACGGTGTCGGTGCCGATGAACAGCCCGCCCGCCGCGGGAACCAGGGCCTGGGCCAGACGGCGGGAGTCCTCGTCGGGAATGAATTCGGTATCGGCGAGGATCCAGAAGGCGCGCCAGGTATCGGTTTCATTGGTCGGCAGGATTTCGGCGTCGATGCCGAGCAGGAAGCCGACATAGCGCCAGAGCTGGAATACGGCGTCCTTCTCCTCGGCCGAAAAGCGCAGGCCGAGCGCCTGTGCGCCAACCAGATTCGCCATCGAGAACAACCCGAGCGTGCCGACGGTGAGCACCTGGTTCACCGGATGGTCCCAGGCCGCGTAGTCCCAATCGGGTCGGCGATTCATGCCAGCGCGGACCAGCGCGTGCATCAGCCGCACCCGCAGCACGCTCTTGTAGCCGACCTGATTGCGCCCCAGCCCACCGGGAGTCGTCACATCCAGCCACCACTGGGTGGTTTCGGCGAGGCGGCGCGGCGCCATCGCGGCGAGATCACCGGTGCCGACCAGGGTCTTATCCGCGCGGGCGGCGAGGTAGCCGCCCATCAACGCGAACATCCCCATCGCGATTCCGCCCCACACGCTGGTGCGTTCCACGACCCGGGCACCCCGATCGATCTTGGTGCGGTCCAACCAGTAGGGATCCGCCTCGACCTGCCCGAAGAACGCCACCAACTCCGCGGGCGCATCCGGCACCGCATCGATACCGCGCTCGACGGCGATCTCGAACATCCGTCGTCCCGCACCGACCGGCAGCTGCTCGAGCATTGCGACCACAGCATCCGCCAGCGGATCCCCGACCTGCGCGAACCGACGGAACGAATCCCGCTGCGCCGCCGTGCAGCGCAGATCGCCCGGCGCCATGAGGGGCACCGCGTACCGGAACGGAAACTCCGTGAACAGCGGCGGAGTCGGCAGCAGCTGGTTGTCATGCGTCATTGCATCGCACCCATCGGAAGAGATGTTCGCACTCGGCTGCGACGTCGAGCGCATTCTGACAAGACCATCCCACAAATACGAATATCTGGCAACGCTCCATGCCAGAATTGAGCGCGATGGCTGCCCCCGCACGGTCCTCATGCTGGCGGTCTACGCCGACGAAGAGATCGCCGCCCACATCATCGAAACCACAAGCACCCAAGCCGAATTCGCCGCCACCCACCTACCCGGCGGCTCGGTAGTGGGTCAATTGGGGCGTTGGGGTAGCCAGGAGGGGGTTAGGAGGGCTATGGCCAGAAGGAGGGTGCCCAGTAGGGCCACTGTGGTGGACATCGAGAACCATAGGGTGGCTACGGCGGTGAAGCCGAAGACTGCCAGGGCTACTACCTCGGAGGCCAGGCCGGATACCGAGGTTACTGTGGCGCGGGCGGGGCCTTCGATTGCGTCCTGGAGGCGGGCGCCTGCTACGACGGTTGCGTTGTAGATGATGCCGTAGGACGCGCCGATCGCGGTGAAGCCGAGCACCGCGAGTACGTACACCGCGGCGGGCCAGCGGACGGCGAGGCCCGAGATCAGCGCGCCGCCGACGAACAGCACACCGGCGATGCCGACCGCGCGGGCCATGGTCCGCGCCGATATCGCTTCGGTGCGACCGGCGAGCACGGAGCCGATCAGTGAGCCGAGCACCGTTATCCCTACCAGTAGCGGCACGATGGCGGTTGCGACACCCACTTCCGCGGCCAGCAGGGCGAAGTACTCGTCGAATGCGGTGATTCCGAACAACAGCGCGCCGAGCATGACGCCATTGCGCACGGCACGCACCCGAATCGCCTCCCCGACGCCGGTTCGCAGCATGCTCAGGTATGTCACGAATGGTCTGGATACAGACTCGTCGCAATCCGATGTGGCAGTTCCACCAGCTGCCGCTGGCGCACGATCGTCACAACCTTCGTGCTCAGTGGGGATCAGCCGAGGCAGTGTCGACTTGCGCGCCACCGGACCGATCGATGTCGCAGGGTCGGCGCTGTCCGCTCGTTGGCGTGCGATGGATGAGTTGATCGAGCCGTCCTCGTCCGACTGCCCAGCGGGGCCGAGCACCCGCGCCCGTCGCGCAGCGGCGGTCACATCAGCCGCCACCCGAGTACCACCAGCTGGCTGCTGCCCCGATGACGAATCACCCGCGACCGCATCATCTTCCAACTCCTCGACAGCGGCCGCGGAAACCGCCTTCGGCGCACTCGGCAGCGATAACGCGATCAGCGTGTGCACCGCCGCGAACAGCACGCTGGACCAACCCAGCAGCGGATAGCCACCCCAAACGTAGAGCGGCGTCGCGGCAACGATCGCAATGACGATCGCCGCCTCCGATGCGGCCCTGGCATATCCGATGAGCTGTGGATATGCCTGCCGCGCACCGTGCGCCACGAGTTCGTCGTAGAGCAACGCCTCGAAGGTTCCCGAAACGAGCGCACCCGAAGTACCCCAGAGCAGGAAGCCGAGCGCGAAGCCCAGATAGGTCGGCAACACGGTCCACAAGGTGAAACCGGCGGTCAGCAGCACACCGCTGGAGACCAGCAGGCCACGCCGCGAGACCGTATCGGCCCAGGCACCGGAGGGCACCTCGAGCAGGAACGCCGTCGCCGACCAGATCGCCAGCAGTGACGAGATCTGCCCGGTACTCAGTCCGTGATCAGCGAATAGCACCGCGTACAGCGCATACAGCGGAATCAGCTCACCGATGCCTTTGAACAGGACCGCTCGTACCGTGAGCCCGCGAATACCGTATTCGTCGGTGCGCCCCGTCAGCCGTGCGCGCAGCGACTCAGCGGTTCAACTGCCGTAGAAGAGCAAACGCATGCTGTGATGCTCGGTCACCCGACGGCATCCCGTCAAGCGATTTTCCCGCGCCGGAAAGGCTCACCCACCGGACATACCGCACATCCATCACGTTCCCAACTCAACCGAGGGGCAGCCACCCATTGGCCGCATGCAAATCCCCATCACCGAGTTCTCGATCACTGACCCCAGGCCCAACCCGCCCCTGGTGCTCATTCAGATCGGTGATCAGTTCCGAAACCGGATGTGAATCGCTGTAGTGGTACCCCTGGGCCAGCGCGAAACCGAGTTCGGTGAGCACCGCGGCCTGGTATTCGGTCTCCACCCCCTCCGCAATGACCTGCAGATCCAGTGCGCTGCTGAGCGCGGCGATCACGCCGAGCAGCGGCGGTGCTGGTGAATCCGAGCGGATCGCGGCGACAAAGGACTGGTCGACCTTGAGGATGTCACTGGGCAGTGTGGCCAGACGACTCAGCGAGGAGTACCCGGTGCCGAAATCGTCGATGGCAATGCGAACACCGCGCTCGCGCAGCGTGTGCAGATTGCTGATGGCCGTCTGGGATTCGGCGGCCAGCTCGCTCTCGGTCACCTCGAGTACCAGCTGGTCGGCGGGCCACCCGGTACTCGCCAGAATCCCCGCGACGCGATCCGCGTAACCGGTCTCGGCCAGTTCCAGGCCGCTGACGTTCACATTCAGCGTCAGATCCAATTCCGCGAAGGTCTCCTGCAGCCGGGCCGCGTCAGCGCAGGCCCGGCGCAAGACCAACTCGTCCAGATCGGCGATGAGGTCGTACTCCTCGGCGACCCGGATCAGTCCCTCGGTGGTGACATCCGGCTGCGCACTCGACGACCAGCGCAGCAGCGCCTCCACACCGACCGCCTTGCCGCCGCCCTCGGTGAGGCTGACGATCGGCTGATAGTGCACATCGAGTGCGCCGCGGTCGATCGCCTCGCGCAGTTCGACCGCCAATGGCAGCTGCCGCGACGACTCCAGCACCGTGCGGTTGCGCCCCGCCTGCTTGGCCCGATACAGACCGACATCCGCCCGGCTCACCAGCAGCGATCCCGACTCCCCCGGCTGCCATGAGGTGACACCGGCGGAACATCCGGTGGTCACCGATGCCCGCAACTGCTCGGTCAGCAGAATCGCCGCCTGCTCGGTGGTATTCGGCATCAACAGCGCGAAGGCGTCACCACCGTAGCGAGCCAGTCGCTGATCCGGCGCGAGCAACTTCGACCAGGTATTGGCGACCCGCTGCAGCACCGCATCGCCCGCGCGATGGCCGAGGTGATCGTTGATCTTCTGGAAGCGGTCGAGATCGACGAGTACCAGCGCCAGTCCCTGTCCGGTGCGGGTGGCTGTTTCGATCGCGCTGTTCAACGCCCGGTCGAAACCGCGCCGATTGAGCAATCCGGTGAGCACATCGATATCGGCCTCGGAGGCCATGCGGGTCAGAATGCCGACCACCACGCCCACTCCGAAGGTCACGCCCGCCGGAATCAACCCCGACCACCACGGCAATGCGGGATGGATCGGCCGCGACGGCATTACCCACAGGCACATGGCCATTGCGAAGGCTATATGCGCGAACGCCTGCGGCCATGCGAAGAACAGCGCGGCATCACAGGCGACGAATACATAGAACGAGGCGAGACCGATCGCGCCGACGGTATTCGGGAAGGCGTAGATCGCGATCGTCACCAATACCGTCGCGATCGCGACATAGCCGTGGTGAATCCCATGCGGCAGCCGCGGACCCCAGCCGAGCAGGCTGAGTCCGAGCAGCAGCGCCACCGCAGCGGCGGTACCCACCAGCGCCCGATTGCCTTCGCTGCCCGGGGCAATTCCCGTGATCAGCAGGCCGAGCGCACCCCCCATTACATAGAAGGCCCCGGTGGTCCGGGACATGACCATAGCCGTCGCCAGCGCAGACGCGGCCCGCACCCGGGTTCGGGTATCGCCGCGAGACCCGATTCCTCGCACGGTGAATAGCCTAGACATAACAATTCCTGCCGGTTGCCACATCACGCGAATCCGGCATGGCGAACCACCAGCTATTTACCTCTAGGCAATGTGGGATGGGCATTTTCGGCCCATCTACTTCGACGGTCTCAGCACCTCGGTGCCGACGAATGGCACCAGCGCGGCGGGCACCCGCACCGAACCGTCGGCCTGCTGATTGTTTTCCAGGATTGCCACGATCCAGCGCGTGGTCGCGAGCGTACCGTTCAAAGTGGCTGCGATCTGCGGTTTTCCGTTCTCGTCGCGATAGCGCACGGCCAAGCGGCGGGCCTGGAAGGTGGTGCAGTTCGAGGTCGAGGTGAGTTCGCGGTAGGTCTGCTGGGTGGGCACCCAGGCCTCGCAGTCGAATTTGCGGGCGGCCGAACTGCCGAGGTCACCGGCGGCGACATCGATGATCCGGTAAGGCACCTCGACGGCGGCGAGCATGTCCTGCTCCCAGGCGAGCAGGCGCTTGTGTTCGGCCGCGGCCTCATCCGGCGTGGTAAAGACGAACATCTCGACCTTGTCGAACTGGTGCACGCGGATGATGCCGCGGGTGTCCTTGCCGTAGCTGCCCGCCTCGCGCCGGAAGCACGACGACCAACCCGCATAGCGCTTCGGGCCGTCGCTGAGGTCGAGGATCTCGTCCGAGTGGTAGCCCGCCAGCGGCACCTCCGAGGTGCCGACCAGGTACAGCTCGTCCTCCTCGAGGTGGTAGACCTCGGCCGAATGCTGACCGAGGAAGCCGGTACCCGCCATGATCTCCGGGCGCACCAGCACCGGCGGAATCATCATGGTGAACCCGTTGGCCACCGCCTTCTGGGCGGCCAGCTGCAACAGACCGAGCTGCAGCAGCGCGCCGTAACCGGTCATGAAGTAGAAGCGCGCGCCCGACACCTTCGCGCCGCGTTCCATATCGAACAGACCGAGCGATTCGCCGAGCTCCACATGGTCCTTCGGCTCGAAATCGAATTCCCTTGGCGTGCCGATGGTCTCGAGCACGATGTAGTCGTCCTCGCCGCCCGCGGGCGCACCCTCCTGGACCACATTCGAAATGGCCCGGTGCGCGGCGTCCATATCGGCGTCGGCGGCATGCTGGGCGGCCTCGGCCTCCTTGACCTTCGCCGACATCTCCTGCGCCTGTTCGAGCAGGATGGACCGCTCCTCCGGCTTCGCCTTGCCGATCAACTTGCCCATCGCCTTGTGCTCGGCGCGCAGGTTATCGGCGGTGGCCACCGCCGCACGCCGCGCCGCGTCCGCCTCGAGCAGCGTGTCGACGAGGGCGGGGTCTTCGCCGCGGGCGCGCTGCGAGGCGCGGACTGCGTCGGGGTTGTCCCGCAGGAATCGGAGGTCGATCATGGGTGACCAGCCTAATGGTCGCGGTATTGCGGTTTCACGCCGATATCCCAGGATGCGGACCGTGCGGGGGTGTACGCGCGCATAGTTGGTTTGTGGGCACAACTTTCGACGAAACCGCGATTGATAACGCAGTGGCCGATCTGGTCGCGGGCGAGAAGACGTGGGCGCATACCCCGCTGCGTCACCGCCGCGAACTTCTCGACGATATCCACACCCGCACCGGCCGCTTCTCGCACGAGTGGGTGCGGGCCGCGCGCACCATCAAGGGGCTGCATCCGGACTCGCCGCTGGTCGGCGAGGAATGGATGTCGGGTCCGATGACGCTGCTGCAGGCCACCGCCGCGCTGTCGGCCACGCTATCGGCGCTGGAGCAGGGGCGCAGTCCGCTGGACGGGGTCGCGCTGGCCGAGGCGCCCGGCGAGCGGGTCGCGGTGCCGATTCTGCCGCTCGATCTCTACGACCGGCTGCTGCTGAGCGGTTTTCACGGCGAAGTATGGCTGCGCCCCGGCGTCGATGCCGATACCGCGCGCAGCCGCGCCGGACTCGGCCAGCTCGATCCGACCGCGACCGGGGGCGTCGGCGCGGTGCTCGGCGCGGGCAATATCACCTCCATACCGCCCCTGGATGTGCTCTACGAGCTCTACGCCCACAACCGGGTGGTCGCGCTCAAGCTGAATCCGATCACCGACCCGCTGTTCACGGTGTACGAAATGGTCTTCGCGCCGCTGCTCGAGCTCGGTGTGCTGCGCATACTGACCGGTGGCGCCGAGGCGGGCGGGTATCTGGTGCATCACCCCGATATCACGCATGTCCATATGACCGGCAGCATGCGCACCCACGACGCGATCGTCTGGGGCCCGGACGGCAAGGCCGACGGACGGCCGCTGCTGGACAAGCCGATCACCAGCGAACTCGGCGGGGTATCGCCGACGATCGTGGTGCCGGGCGAATGGGACGACGCCGACCTGCGCTTCCAAGCCGAACACGTCGCGACCCAGCGGCTGCACAATGGCGGCTACAACTGCGTCGCCACCCAGGCGGTGGTGGTCAGTTCGGATTGGCCGCAGAAGGACAGGTTCCTCGCGGAGTTGCGTACCGCGATCGAGCGGGCGCCGCAGCGCCGGGCCTACTACCCGGGCAGTGACGATCGGGTCGCCGGGGCGCTGGATTCGTATCCGGAGGCCGAGCGGCTCGGGCCGGATCACGGGCGCGTCCTCGTCGAGAATCTGCCGCGGACCGAAACGCCGCTGCTGCGCACCGAGTACTTCTCACCGGTCCTTGGTGTCGTCGAACTGCCACATACCGGCAGCGAATTCCTGCAGCATGCGGTCGATTTCGCCAATGACGAGGTGATCGGCACACTCGGTGTCAACGTGATCGCACACCCGAGCACTATCAAACGGCTCGGCATCGCCTTCGACCGCGCCATCGAGCGGCTGCGCTACGGGGCCATTGCGGTCAATGCCTGGACCGCACTGGCCTTTTTGGCCCCGCGCGCCTCCTGGGGTGCCTATCCCGGCCACACGCTCGATGACGTGCAGAGCGGAATCGGCGTGGTGCACAACGCTTTTCTGCTCGATGATGTGGAGCGCACGGTGGTGCGCGGACCGTTCCGGCCGTCGCCGCGGTCACTGCTGCGCGGGGAAATGGCGCTGTCGCCGAAGCCGCCGTGGTTCGTCACCAATGCCACCGCGGCCGCAACGGGGCGCAAGCTGACGGAGTTCTACGCGACCGCAAATCCGGCGCGGCTGCCGGGTCTGTTCCTGTCCGCATTCCGCGGATGACGCACCTCGCATAGCCACTACCGGGGCGCTTCGAATCGATCCGACCAGGTCGTGGCACCCGAGATCAGACGCTGACATGATGGATCGCGATGTCTGCTGATGATCTGCCCCAGGACCCGCGTGAACTCGAGCCGCGCTCGGGCGAGTCGTCGCGTGCGGAATCGTTCCCGCAGTCGGTGATCATCGACCGCGACGCGGTCGCCGACGGCAAACTGCATCTGTCCGCGCCGAAACTGCGCTGGGTGCTGCTCGCCGCGGCGGCGGGTGCCGTCCTCATCTCGCTGGTCGGCCTGTTCATCACCGGCTACGACAATGAAAAGAGGCTGGAGGCGCACACCCCCGGTTCACCCGGCGAGACGGCGCTGGACCGGGAGTTCGGCACCGCGGCGAAGGGCGATTGCCTCAGCTGGAGCAAGCAGGATCGCAGCGATCTGGTGAAGGTCGCCTGTTCGAACAAGCATCTGTTCGAGGTCGCGGCCGATGTCGATATGGCCAAATATCCCGGCGTGGAATTCGGTCCCGGCTCACGCTTCCCGGACTCGCTGCGGCTGACCGAACTCAAGGAAGAGCACTGCAACCCGGCGGTGACGCAATATTTGAGCGGCAGGTTCGATCCGCGCGGCCGATATGTCGTCGGCCTGATGTACCCCAGCCCCGACGGCTGGAAGCACGGCGACCGGACGCTGCGCTGCGGGCTCCAGTTCTCCGGCAGCACCGGCACCCCGCTGCCGATCACCGGCAGCGCCGCCGAACACGACCAGTCGAAGGTCTTCGAGCCGGGTACCTGCCTGGGCATCAACCAGAATCTGCCCACCGATCCGGTGGACTGCGCACAGGCGCATGCCGTCGAAATCGTCTCCACCGTCGACCTCGGCCAGCGCTTTCCCGGCGGCCCGCCCACCAAGGACGACCAGGACAAGTTCATGGAGGACGAATGCGGGCGCGCGGCCAACGACTACCTCGGCTCCCCCGACGCGGTGCGCAATAAAACGCTGACACTGTTCTTCGATTACCTCGACGCCCGCAGCTGGCTGTCGGGCAGCCACAAGCTGGACTGCATGATCGGCAAGGGCACCGACCGCGAGGGCTTCGCACCGATCACCGGCTCGGCGAAGGGCGAGATCCTGATCAATGGCCAGGCGCCGGTCCCGCCGCCGAACTCCGGGCGCTCGACCCCGGCACCGCTGCCCGGCGCGGCACCGCTGCCGCCGCAACCGCAGCCCCGCTGATGTCGGTCGCCATGTCCGCGGACCGGTTCGAGGAGCTGGTCGGCGATGCGCTCGATCTCATCCCGCCGGAGCTGACCCGTGCCATCGACAATGTGGTCGTGCTGATCGAACCGCGCAATCCGGAGGATCCACATCTGCTCGGCCTGTATCACGGAATCGCGCTGACCGAGCGGGACAGCCACTACGGCGGATCGCTGCCGGACACCGTAACCATCTATCGCGAAGCGATTTTGGACATCTGCGGCGATGAACGTGAGGTCGTCGAGGAGGTCGCGATCACCGTGATCCATGAGATTGCACACTATTTCGGCATTGACGAAGACCGGTTGCATGAGTTGGGATGGGGCTAGTCTTTACCCAGCTGTGTGGGACCGGAAACAGCTGAGACAGACCGGGATAGAAATGTGGGGATTCGATGGAACCGATCGCGTGGCTGTCGCGTCCTATCACTCGTAGGGGGAATTCTCGTGGTTCCGCCCAGTAGTTGCCACTAGAAGGAGTCGAGCCATGGTTGGCCTTGTAAACATCTCACCCGAAGCCGTCCTCCTCGCAGCGGGAGAGCTGGATCTGCTCGCCGAAAGGCTCGCCGCCGCACAAGCTTTGAGCGCGCCGGCAACCCATGTCGTTCCCTCCGGAATCGACGAGGTGTCCCTGCTGGCCGCGCAGCATTTCAACAAGGCGGCGATCACGCACGACCAGTCGGTGGGCCAGCTCGTACTCGAGCTGCATCACGCCGCCGCGACGCTGCGCAGTCAGCTCGCCACGCACATCGGCGAAGACATCGTGAAGGCGGGCGTCATGAACGTCCAGGCCTCGACCATCATCTGAGCTGCGATCACGGATTAAGGGGAGTTACTGACATGACCGCAGGTGTTACCGGGGTGTTCTGGCTGCCCCGCCTGGCAGAAGCAAATTCCATCGCCCTCAACGCGGGTGCGCACGGCGTTCCGATCTCGGCCGCCGCCACCGCGTGGGGCGCGCTGACCGGTGCGTGGGTGGACGCCACCGCGACCGTCGCCCGGGTGATGGCCGAACTCGGCGTCGGCATGCAGGGTGTCACCGGTCTCGCTGTACTGAGCCGGCTCGGCGGCATCACCGCATGGGCCGAACAGCAGAGCGTCATGGCCGCCACGATGGGTGCCAAGGCGGCAGCGAACGCGACCGCGTACACCGTCGCCTCGATCGCCATGCCGAGCCTGCCGGAGATCGCGGCCGTGGACGCCGCCCGGGTCGCCGCGCACTCCACCGGCGGCGTGCTCAACGGCTCCTCGGAAGCCGCCGAGGCCGCCAAGGCGGCGCTCGATCTGCGGGCCGCGCTCACCATGGAGACCTACGAGGCCGCGACCAGCTCAATGGTCGTGACGCCCGGCGAGTTCATCACCCCGCCGCCGATCGCCAACGGCGCCGGTACCGCGGACGCGGACCAATCGTCGGATGCGGCTTTCGGGGGCGACCCGGTGCAAGGTGCGCTCGCCGCCGCATCCGCATTCGTGCAGAACCCGGCAGTGGTGAGCGCAGCGACCCAGGCGGCCAATGTCGCGGGCGGGGTGCTCTCCGGCGGTGTCACCACGGCCGGAAATATCGGCGCGAGCGCGATCTCGGCCGTTACCGGTGCGGCGGCGCCGTCCGCGGCCACCACGGTCGCGCCGATGGCCGCCATGGGAATCGGCGGTGTCGCCAGCGCCGCCACCGCGACTCGTTCCGCATCGTCGGTGCCGGGTGCCACGCTCAACAACGGTTCGCTCAAGATCCCCGAGGGCTGGGGTGCAGGCGCGACCAGCGGTGGTACGCCCGCCGCGGCGGCGACCGAGAACGTCTCGGTTCGGCTCGACAGTGCGCCGGTGCGCAGCGCGTCGACATCCAGCAGCCCGCTGATGGGTCACGGCACTAACTCGGATGAGGACGATGAGTCCGAGCACAAGACCCCGGATTACCTGGTCGCCGATCACTTCGCCGACGGCCGGTATGCCGCCGACGGGGTCATCGGTGCCGATGCCTCCGGGACGGCTAAGTGACGGTGCTGGGTGCGGGCCGCGGTCCGTCCACGCTCGCGTCGGTCGTGCTGTCGCTCGACGAGATGCAGTATGTCCTGGAGACACTGGAGATCGACGAGCTCCCCATCGTGCTGCAAGCGATGGGGAGCTACGACAATGTGACCGATCACGATGCCGCGATGGCCGTGGCCGCCCAGTCGCTCAGCGATCGGGAACTCCTGATCGATGGTGCCGTCCACCACGAACTCGAAGACCGGCTGCGCGCGCTGTACCGCCCGCACTGGGTGGTCGCGGTGCGGCTGATCGTCGAAGGTCAAGTGAGTCGCATGTGTCTGGCGAAGGGCGATGACCTCGTGGCCGTCGCCCTTCGCGGGCCGCACTCCTACGTGATCGACCAGGTCGAAGAGGATCTGCCCGCGCCGATCCTCGCGGCACTCGGCCCCGCCGAAGCGCTCGAACTGACCGGTATGAATGCTCCTACCGAACAGCTCGTCCCGATCTTCGACGATGCGGGTGATGCCGCGGCAACCGCGGCCCGCCTGACCAAGGTCGGCAACCCCCCAAGGGATGCGCAGGTCCTGGCCTCGGCCATGGTGCAGATCCACTCGCACACCGAAATCGTCGGCGTTATCTACGGCGACGGCACGAAGGACTACGCCGACAACCACATCGCCGTATTCAACACGCGCGGTGGACGATTCATCGCGACCGCGAGTGTGTCCGATGACGGGACGAAGTGGACGTCGCTCAGCAGCGGAACGACCGCGAGGCTGCGGACGGCGCTGTTGGATTTGATCAATTCGCTGCCGGAGCGTGCGGAGTTTCCTAGGAATCCGAAGTTGGCCTAGGTGTATGAGGCCGTGACGTTGGTGATGCCGGTGTGGAGGCGGCCGGTTTCTGGCGGCCGAATGTGGCCGATGGCAGGTGTAGTGGGTGTTCCAGATCCCGAGTACGCCGGTGCGTTGGTTTCGCTGGTCCATTTGTGGGCGTAGCGGAATTCCTCGGCCAGGATCCGGTTGTGGCGTTCGACCTTGGCATTGTGGCGCGGCGGGTAGGGAGTGATCCACCGGTGCCGAGCTCCGAGTAGTACTTTCGCGAAATCCTTTGCTCGGTAACAAGACCCGTTGTCGGTGACGATGCGTTCGATCCGGTCGATGCCGTGTGCGGCGAAGAACGCCCGCGCCCGGAGTACGAAACCGACAGCGGTGGTCGCTTTCTCATCGGGCAGCGCCTCGGTATAGGCCAGCCGTGAGAACCCGTCGACCGCGGTGTGTAAGAACACGTAGCCGGTGCGGGTGCCGCGCGTCTTGGTGCGGGCAACGGCTTTGGCGTGATCGGATCCTCTGCCGTGCGTGCGCCAGCCGCCGCCGGGGATGCGGCCCATTTTCTTGATGTCGACGTGGACCATGTGGCCCGGTCGGCGAGCGAGAATGCGGCGTGGCTGTCGGTTGGTGTCACCGCCCGGGTCCAGGAACCGGCGCCGGTTCAGTCCGAGCCGGGCTAGGTGCCGGGTCACCGTGCGCGCCGACACTGTTAGACCTTGGACGGTCAGTTCGGTGGCGATGCGTCGTGCCGACCATTTGCGTTCGCGCCGCAACTGCTCGATCCGCACGATGGTCTCGGCGGCGGTCGCGGTGGGTTGGCGTCGTGGCGCCGAGGATCGGTCGAGCAAGCCGAGTTCCCCGTATCGGCGAAAGCGGTTGACCCACTTGCTTGCGCACTGCCGCGAGATACCCATCTCGGCGGCGACGTGAGCGATCGGGCGAGTCCGACACCGCTGGATGAGTCGCCGCCGGCCTTCCACCGACAACGGTGCGTTAGCGTGCATCGGCGCGCACCTGCTCGGCCGGGCCCGCGACGAGCCGACGGCGACCTGCCAGAACAACACTTACCGCGATGGTCGTGAAGACCGCGCTGCACCACAGCGCCGTGGTGGTGTGACCGGTGTAGTTGACGACGAGACCGGCGGTGGCGGGGCCGATAACGGCACCGGTGTTGAAAGCGGTGGTCGCCAAGGCACCTGCGATACGCGGCGCCGTCGGCGCGGCGTTCTGCACGATCGTCGCGATCAGCGCCGATCCGACACCGAACGCACCCGCACCTGCCACCGTCGACATGATCATCACCCCGGCCAAGGCGTGCGCGGTCATCGCGGTCAGCACCCAGAACCCAACGAGGACGACCGTTCCGGCAGTGATGATCCGTTCTCGGTAACGGTCGCTGTAGCGGCCGGTCAGCGTCACACCGGCGAACGAGCCGACTCCGAACACGGCCAGCACGACCGGAACCCACCGACCGCCGCCGGGAATGCCCGCAGGGATCGTGCCGAGATAGGTGAACCCGGCGAACGTTGCCGCGTTGACCAAAATCCCGGCCATCACAGCAACCAGGACCGGCCCCCGAACCGCCACCGCCCATTCCCGCCACATCGGTCCTGAGGCGGCCGGACGATCATCCTCATGCACGCCGCGACCGATCATCGCCCAGACCGGCACGAGCACTGCCGCACTGATGAGGGCAACGGCCCAGAACGCTGATCGCCATCCCCAGACCTGTCCCAGCAGTGTGCCCGCAGGGACCCCGGCGATGCAGGCCACCGTCACTCCGGACACCACCACCGAGGTCGCACGCCCAACCGCCGCCGGGCCGACCAACCGCGGCAGCGCAGCCAGCACGATCGCCAAGAACCCAGCGTTCGACACCGCCGCGACGACACGTGTGATCAGCAGTACCGTGAACCCGGTCGCCACGGCACCTATGACATGAGCGACACAGAAAAGCCCCAGAAACGCTGCCACCGAATATCTGATCGGCAACCGGCCCGCCATTAGCGCCATCACCGGCGCCCCTACCACCATGCCGGCGGCGAACAGCGAGGTCAGTAAACCAGCAGTACCGAACGAGACCCCGACATCGACCGCGATCTGCTCCAGCAATCCCGACACCATGAACTCGGACGTGCCCTGCGCGAAGACAGCGACAGCCAGCACGAACACCACAATGGGCATGAACAGACAACTCCCCGGAGGCAGGGCGCCACAAATCCCAATGGCGGCACCCGAGATGGTTGCAGAATCGGGCGAACCGTCACCCGACAGCAAAACGACATCGTCCGGCGTTGCGAGATACCCGAACACCACTAGTCGCTCGGCGACCAGCGGGAACCACGCTCACAACGCCGCCCGGCACACAGGCCGAGCGGCTACCGTCTGGACGCCTCCAGAGAACTCACCCCATCACGCTAACAACGGATCCGCGCCAAGCCAACGCAGCGACCACAACGTCATGACCCGCAACAACTAGGGTTCGCGCTCGACGATGTCGTCGAGATCGTCGACGAGGTAGGCGATGCGCCGGAACCCCAGTCAGTTCGCCGACGGACCTTGTGCCGCTTCCGAATTCATGGGCCGGTGGTATTCGGTCAGCTCGAGTCGACCGCTGCCGTCCGGCGCGTTGACGGTCACCATTTCGTCTGTACGCCATTGAGCCCGACGACCGGGTCCGCCCACTCGCCCTCGAGTCGCATCGGATTACTTCGTTCGAAGCCGAGGTCGACGAAGAATGCCGTCACGAGCGCGAGATCGTCTCCGACGAAGCCGACATGATCGAATCGCTGCACACCGCTCATTCGATGCCTACCGTCTGCTGGTCGGGTTGGATGAGCGCAACGACGCGCTCTTCGGCTCGCGAGTACGGCTAACTGATGTATTTGGTAGCCAGTTGGTCGACGATCGTCCAGGCAGCGTCGCCTTCGACCCACTCGATAACGCGGCCCCGGATGATGATCGGCTGGAACGGGTCGTCGGCTGCAGTCAGGGAGAGCGCGACTCGAGGGTCACGGCGCAGGTTGCGAACTTTGCGGGAGTACAGGCCGGTGACGATCGCAACGTACTCGCCGTGCGTGCCGATCCAGCCGGGGACGGTGTATGGGGCGCCGTCGGGCAGGACGCTGCCAAGGTGGGCGAGCGAGGCGCCGCCGAGCACACCCATCGCCCCGCAGGTGCGAACTAGTCTCGACGCCACCGCCGAACAACCCCAAGCCACACCCCAGCGCGATCACGCATTCGTCGAGAATGCGCTGATGCAGGCTGCTCTCGACGTTTGCCTGCATGAGCGCATGGTGATCATCCGTCCAGGGGACGGGCAGGGCTCGGGGGTGTCGAGAAGGTGGGGGTGGTGAATTTGGGTTGGTTGGCTGCGGTTTCGATGGGTCCGCGCTGATCTTGTGGTGGTGGAACTGATCTGAGTTCGCGCCGGTGGATCAAGGGCCGGAGCTCGTTCAGCGTGTTGAGAGGGTTCAGCCCATGGGGTCGTCGGCGGTGGGGGCGACTTCGTAGCCGAAGGGTGGGGTGAAGCGGCCCCAGCGGGTGCATTCCCAGCCGCCGATGGCGCGGGGGAGCAGTTGGATGGTTTCGGTGTTGTCGAGGTGGTTGTTGGTGGTGAAGGGGGGAGCTACGCCGCTGAGGGTGCGGGAGACCAGGCGCATGGCGGCACCGTGGTTGACCAGCATGATGTCGCCGTCACTGCCGTCGGTGAGGTATTTGGTGCGGAGGTCTTCGATGATGGGGAGGAAGCGGGCGAGGACGTCGTATCCGGACTCGCCGCCGGGGACTCGTTCGGCCAGATCGCCCTCGTGCCAGGCGCGGTAGATCCGTTGGAATTGTCTGTGCGCTTGCTCGGTGTGCTGGCCTTCCAGTTCGCCGACCTGCACTTCGTGGACATTGTCGAGGACCTCGACGGGTACACCGGTTGCCGCCTCGATATACCCGGCGGTCTGTCTGGCGCGCAGTGCCGCCGAGCAGAACAGCGCCTTGGGCGGTCTCGCGAGGCTCGAACCGAACGTCTTCGCTTGGGCCGCACCACGTTCGGTCAGCGGCAGGCCGGGCACCCGGGTGTCCAGGATTTTCGCGACATTGCCTTCGGTCTCGCCATGACGGACGAGAATCAGGTTGCCTGTCATAGGTCGGTCACCCCCTTGCGCAGCTGGGTGAGCCACTCCGCGGCGGGCTCGTCGGAGGGCGGTGGGGTTCCGGTCGCCGAGGTCGCTGGCCAGGAGCCCAGAAAACGGATCCGCGCCGTGCGGTGCAGTGCCTTGAGCGCCTCGGCAACGGCGGTGTCATCGATGTGCCCGACACAGTCCAGATAGAAGCGGTAGACGCCCAAACCCGTTCGGGTGGGCCGGGATTCGATTCTGGTCAGGTCGATGCCTCGGGTGGCGAATTCGGCGAACGCGCGCATCAGTGAGCCCGGCTCGTTGGGTAGTTCGAGCACTATCGACGTGCGGTCCGTGCCGGTCGCGGGCGGTGCCACCCTGGGGCTGGTGACCAGTACGAAACGGGTGATCGCCTGCTCGTGGTCGGCCACGCCGGACACCAATGCCGTCAGACCCCGACGCTCACCGGCAAGTGCGGTGGAGACCGCGGCGTCGGCACGCCCGGCCGCGACATCCTCGGCGGCAGCCGCATTCGACGCCGAGGTGTACAGCTCGACGTTCGGCAGCGTGCCCGCCACCCACTGCCGCACCTGCGCCGCGGCCACCGGATAGGCGGCCAGGGTGCGGACATCGGCGAGCGTCGTCCCGGGCCTGGCCACGATCGTGAAACTCACCTCGAGTTCGGTTTCTGCGATGATCTGCAGCCGCGGGCCGATGGCGAGCGAATCCAACGTCGCCGAGATGGAACCCTCGACCGAACTCTCGATCGGCACGACAGCACCCTCGACATCGCCGGACCGGATCAGGTCGAGCGCCGCACCTTGACTGGGCGCGGCAATCCGCTCGACCGGTCCGTCGAAGGGTTGCGAGGACTCGAGTTTGGCGAGGGCCATCTCGGTGAAGGTTCCGGACGGCCCGAAGTACGCGATACGCGGCACGGTTACGAGATTACTTGCGTGTGCTGAGGATGCTCAGAGTTCGAGCTAGATCGTCGGGCGCAGCGGTTTCGATCGCCAGCAATACATTGCGCGCTGCCTCGACCGCGGGCGGCTTCAACGAGGTCAGAAAGGCGATATCCGGCTGAGCCAGCGCCGCCCGGATATCCTCACCGCACAGCGCGGCAACCGTTCCCGCGACGATAGCCAGGGCGCGCTGCCCCTCGTCGGTTCGCGCGATGAAGCCACCATCAGAGTGTGCGATCTCGGCCAGAAAATCAGCCACTACGGCATCGGGCACATCCGCATCGAGAATTCGAACACCGGTCTCCCCGGCCCCGATCCCCCGCACCAACCCTTCGCCCAGACTGCGCCGCGCGGGCGTCGGCGCCGACAACGAAAGCAGCACCGGCTCCCCCGCCACTCCGTGCGCCGCCTGCACTCCATCCGCCATACCCCCACCGTAGCCGCGGCCGGTCACCGCGCTGGTGACATGGGTCTGCCCGACCACCTCGGGTCCACCCGACAACTCCGGATCCGCCTAACCACCACATCCACCGATCACCCCGAGAACCCGCACCACGCCGGTCGCCGAACCCTTGGCACGATGGTGGTCGCCGGATGCTCCGGACCGGCCGCGGCAACCGGCACCTCATCGCATCCGGCAGTCGCACGCTGTCGCACCGCAGTCAGCAGAACATGCGATCGGTCGACGGTACGCGTCCACGCGGAGGAGTCGGTACCGGTGGCGATTGTTCATGGCAACCGGCACTGGCGCCGCAGTTGGCGAGATGCACGCAGTTGGCCGACAGTCGGCATAGCTGAAACGGATCGAGATCCCACGGGCAGCCCGGTACCAGTCGCGCGCGGCGACCAGGCCCAGGCGTTGGCGAGCCAGCACCGGTGCGGCCGAAAGGTGCGGGGAATCCTCAGGATCCAGGTGACGGGAACGGTTGCGGAAAATTCAGACGTGACTTAGCTTAGGGTAACCTAATTGAAATGCCTGGAGGTCTGCATGCCAAACCTGACCGTCGCACCGTCTACCGCCGAGCGGGTTCGGAGTGCGTGTGCCCATGCGGAGCAGGCGGTGCTGGCGATGCCGGGCATCGATCCGACTGCGATCTCGGTGCATCATGTGCGGCAGTGCGGTGATGCTGTGATAGCGGTGCCGACCGCATCCATGGCCGCGGTGCTGGCCGGGAATTCAGGAGAGAGCGGCGCCCCTGCGGTGCTCGAGCTCACTGATCACGCACCGCTGCCGCTGCGGGAACCGGTTCGGGCGCTGGTGTGGCTGCGCGGCTGGGTGCGGGCGGTGCCGACGCAGGCGCAGCGGGCGCTCGCCACCGAGGTGGCCAAGGATCATCCGCATCCCGACCTGCTCGATGTCGGGTACACCTCGACCCTGCTGCGTGTGGTGATCAATTCCGCGGTGGTGGCCGACTCCACCGGCGCCGAATCCGTCTGCGTCGACGAACTCCGGCTGGCCCAACCGGATCCGTTCTGCGCCCTGGAATCGGCCTGGCTGCAGCATATGGACGCCGACCACGCCGATATCGTCGCCCAACTCGCCCGCCACCTGCCGCCCCGCCTGCAGCGCGGCACCGTGCACCCACTGGCCATCGACCGCTACGGCCTGACCCTGCGCGTCGAAGGCCACGACGGCGACCATGACTTCCGCCTCTCCTTCGACACCCCCGCCGATGACATCGAATCCCTGAGCCGCGCCGTCCGCACCCTCGCAGGCTGCCCCTTCCTCAACGGCCTGCGCCGCAGCTGATCCGAACGGCGCGCACCGGCCAGTTCATGTCGACGGGCACTCATGGGCACGCCCAGCAGCGCGTCGACCGCAACCGACACGCGCATCACCCGTGCAGAAGGTATGGGCAATAGATTCGGACGCATGCGTGCAGAGACCGGTCCCGATCGGGACGAGCCCGTGAGCGATCGGGAGCGGCTGGGGATACGGCTCGAGATCCTGGTCGTTCTGGTCGTGACCTTTGGGCTGAGTGGGCTCAATGCGGCGCTGTCGCTGCTCGACAGTGCGTTGTCGCCGGGTGGCGTCGGCGGGCGGACCGTTGCGCTGAATCCCACGCGAGCGGCGCAGTCGACCATCGATCTGCTGTTCCAGTTGCTCAGCGCACTGCGTTTGGGCGGATGGGCCGCCCTGGGGCTGTATCTGTTGTGGCGCAGCGGAATCGGGCCACGAATGATCGGGTTGGCCCGGATTCATTGGCGTTCCGATGTGGCGCCGGGGCTGGTGCTGGCGGCCGTCATCGGGTTGCCGGGGCTCGGGTTGTATCTGACCGCACATGCGCTGGGGTTCAGCGTGACGATCGTGCCGAGTTCGCTCGGTGACCACTGGTGGCGGTTGCCCGCGCTCATTCTGGCGGCGTGTGCGAATGCGGCGGCGGAGGAGATCGTGGTGGTGGCCTATCTCATTACCCGGCTGCACAGGCTGGGTTGGTCGGAGAACCGATCGCTGCTGGCCTCGGCGCTGCTGCGGGGCAGTTATCACCTGTATCAGGGCTTGGGCGGTGGGCTCGGGAACCTGGTGATGGGCTTGATCTTCGGTCGGTTCTGGCAGCGCACGAACCGGCTGTGGCCGCTGGTTTTGGCCCACGCCACCATTGATGCGGTCGCCTATATCGGCTATACATTGCTGCGCGGTCACGTTTCCTGGTTGCCGTAACATACGCGGGTCCGGGCGGCGAATTATCGAAGAGCGCTCATCCGAGCGAACGAACCAGCGGCCGCTCGTCAAGCCCCCCGACGGCCCACGATAAGTAAAGTCTGAATGATGAACGGCGACGACCCCCAGCGCTACGAGCGGACGCGGCGGGCGCCGCAACCCTTCGGAAACCCGGGTGCGCCGTCCAAGCCACCGCAGCGACGCGAACCGCACCACCCGGCTCCGGGCCGCGATCCGCACAGCCAGCCCCCGGGTCGTCGCGACCCGCACCCGCCGGGACACGACCCCGGGCGCGTCGAACGCACCAAAGTGATCCGACACGACGGGTCGAACCACGCCCAACCACTGGCGTACTCCCAGGTGCCACCGGAGCCCGCCGCGGCACGGATGCCACCGCCGACCCGCAGGCCCGCGCCGACGCACGCGCCGACCCAGCAGCCGCAGCCGTACCGCGATCCCCAGCCCCGCGGTGTGCCCGGCTACGCACCGCCGCAGCAGCCGCAGCCGTATCGGGATCCGCAGCAGCTGCGCTCGCGTCGCGAGGCCCCACCGCCGCCCCCGCCCTCGTTGCCACCGTCGCGCCGGGAGCGCGAACCGCGACCGCCGCGCCGCCGCAAACTGCACCTGTTCCGCTGGTTCCTCGTGCTGTTGGTGGTGCTGGTACTCGCGGTGGTCGGCGCGATCGTCAAACTCGACGGTTCGCTCAATCGGATCGACGCACTCGCGAATTACGCCGACCGCGTCGGCGATACCCCCGGCACCAACTGGCTGCTCGTCGGCTCCGACGGCCGGGCCGGGCTGACCCCCGAACAGGAACAGGCACTCGCCACCGGCGGTGAGGTCGGGCCCGAGCGCACCGACACGATCATGCTGGTGCACATCCCGAAATCGGGCGCGACCACCCTGGTCAGCCTGCCGCGCGATTCCTACGTGGGCATTCCGGGCCACGGCAAGGACAAGCTCAATGCCGCCTTCGCCTTCGGCGGCGCGCCACTGCTGGTGCAGACCGTCGAGACCGCCACCGGAGTGCACATCGATCACTACGCGCAGATCGGCTTCGGCGGATTCGCGGGCATCGTCGATACGCTCGGCGGCATCGATATCTGCGTGCCGAAGGCCATCGACGATCCGCTCGCTGGCGTCGATCTGCAGGCGGGATGCCAGACGCTGGATGGGCCGCAGGCGCTGGGTTTCGTGCGCAGCCGCGCGACCGCCCTCGCCGATATCGACCGGATGAACCACCAGCGCCTGTTCATGGCCGCCCTGCTGAAGAAGGCGACCAGCGCTGGCACACTGGCCAATCCCTTCACACTGTGGCCGCTGGCCAGCGATACCGCGAAATCGCTGAAGGTCGATAAGGGCGATCACATCTGGAACCTCGGCCAGCTCGGCTGGGCAATGCGCGGCGATACGGTGGCGACCACCGTTCCGATCGGCGGGTTCACCGATACCGACAGTGGCAATGTGCTGCTGTGGGATAAGCAGAAGGCGGGCCAATTCTTCGACGACATCGCCAGGGACCAACCGATTCCGGAAGATCTGCTGACGAGGTAGCGTCGGGTCCATGCCGGACACCGACGCAGACGAGCCCTTCCCCGCCCTGCTGCGCGACCAGATCCGTCGTGGCTTGACCGCCGCGCAGCAGTATCTGGCCGCCGCCGTCTACTTCGATTCGAATCGCCTGCCGCAGTTGGCAAAACACAGCTACAGCAAGTCCGACGAGCACCGCTCGCACGCCCTGCGCATGGTGCAGTACCTCCTGGATCGCGATCTGGAGGTACAGGTGGGCGGCCTGGATGACGTGCAACCCACCTTCGAATCGCCGCGTGGGGCCGTCGTCTTCCTGTTGGAATCCGAACGCGCCCGCAACGCGCAGATCTCCGAACTGGCTCGGACCGCCCGTGCCGCAGGCGACTATCTCGGCGAGCAGTTCATCCAATGGTTCCTCAGGGAACAGGTGGAGGATGTCGCCGGGATGACCACGTTGCTGACGGTGATCGACCGTGCGGCAGGTGATCTGTTCGATGTCGAGGACTTCATCTCGCGCGAGCTGCGCACCACACAGCGCGCCGACATGACCGCACCCAAAATGGCGGGCGCGCGCCGAAATTAATTAGGCAATACTTGCCTCAATAAGGCTGCACTTGGATGACACGCGGCCTGACCAGCGCTAATGTCGCAACTATGTCCAGCCATCCGGAGTCCCCCCGCAGCAAATTCCACGGCCTGCTCCACGACCAGATCCGGCATGAATTCAATGCCGAACATCAATACATCGCGATCGCGGTGTGGTTCGACAATGCGGATCTGCCACAGCTGGCCAAGCGTTTCTATGCACAGGCGGTCGAAGAGCGCAATCACGCAATGATGATCGTGCAGTACTTCCTCGATCGGGATATCAGCGTCGAACTTTCCGGTATCGACCCCGCGAAATCCCATTTCGAGAATGCTCGCGAACCGATCGCGCTGGCCCTCGCGCAGGAAAAGAACGTCACCGATCAGATCATCCAATTGGCGAGCACGGCCCGCGAAGAGGGCGATTACCTGGGTGAACAGTTCATGCAGTGGTTCCTGAAGGAGCAGGTGGAGGAGGTCGCCAATATGACAACCCTGCTCACCATCGCCGATCGTGCCGGATCGAACCTGTTCGACCTGGAGGATTTCATCGCCCGCGAAATGAGCGGTCCGAGCGATACTTCCGGGGCCCCGTCCGCGGCGGGCGGCAGCATCTAGTCCGCGATTTCCGAGAGCGAAACAGGGTCGGCTCGCCGCGACGAGCCGACCCTGTCGCTGTTATTAGAACGCGGGGCACGCAACCCCCGCTATCAGCAATACGACTTACTTGGCACTCATGGTGCTGAGCAGCGTCTTGAGCAGCGTGAGAATGGCGTCCATGGTGTTCCCTACTTTCCTCATCATTCGGTGAGAGTGTCCCTCACCACCACCAGCTTTCGGTGATGCAGTGAACCTAACCGAGTGCGATTAGAAAGGGGGGTGTTTCACAAAATTCTCTGTGATTTTTTTCGAATCACCGAAGGGTGACCTGACGAGACCGCAGTCCGTCGCGGGACCGACGCTCGTCCGCCGAGAGCGGAGCGGTATCGGCCAGCGCCGCCACCAGTCGGTCACCGAACTCGATCGCAGGTTTGGTCCACTCGCTGGCATGCAACTCCGGGTCCAGATCGAAAACCGGCACCAGCAGGCCGTGCGTGCGGAAGGAACCCGCGAAACGCGACCCCTCGCCCAGTTGCAATCCACCCGCGGCGTGCAGCCGGGCCAGCGCCAGCATCAGATCGTCCTCATGCTCCGGACGAACCCAGCGCACATGCGCCTTCTCACCCGCGTCGACCCACCAGGCGGCACCGATGGCATCCGGACCGAGATCCAGTCGCGCCGAGGGCATGATCGCCTGCTTGGCCTGTTCGATGGTCGCGGCGACCTGCGGATCGGGCTGTACGCCCTCGGGCACCCACCAGTCGAAGTCCTGGTGCACGGTCAGCTCCAGTGCCGCGTCCGGGTCGATCACATCGGCCAATCGCGGTCCGCCCGCGACACTTTCGACCGCGGTCAGCGATTCGCCCGGTTCGGCGGACTGCGTCCAGAGGATGGCGGCCGCGAGGTCGGCGGCCGGATCCACACCCTGGAACTGCACCTGCGCGGCGACATACCCGGTCGGCGGCTCGCCCGCCCGCACCAATGCGGCGACCGCGCCCGGCAGCACCGTGGCGAGTACGACGGAACGCTCCGCCGCGATATCGGCCGATAGCTTCAGCGTCGCGGTCGCCGACGGCACGAACTCGCGCAGCGCCACGAGATCGCATTCCGCGGCCAACCCCTGGAACGGACGCGTGACGGCCTGCGCCGCCTGCTGTTCCAGGGCGGCCCGCCGCTCGGCGAGACGCTGGGCCCGGTTCCCTCCGGGCTTCGGACTATTGCGCTTGCTTTTACCCACGGCAGGTCAAACTACATGGTGCGGATCGATATGTGCCGCGCGCCGCTCTGAGTCATTTGCTGCGCAACGCGCTGCGTCTTCGCGGCACCCGATGCTTCGACGACTCGACTGCCTTCAATAGCCATGACTTCGCGCGACCGAATCGATGACAGTGTCTTCGCCCGGCCGTGAACGGTCAAGGGTGAGAATCGCTCCGCGAGTGGCTGCGCTGCGACGAAAAGCTATGCGGCCGAAGCAATTCGACTCAGGCGGCCGCCAGCAGCGCCTTGGTGCGGGCCGGGTGGTTGGTGGCGACCCAGCTGACGCCGAGATCGGCGCACAGGCGCACATCGTCGGGGTCGTCGACGGTCCAGCAGTAGGTGGCGCGTCCCGCCGCGGCGGCCTTGTCGACCAGGTCCGGATGCTCGCGCAGGGTTTTCACCGAGGGGCCGACGGCGGTGGCGCCGACCGTGGTCGCGGCGCCGCCGCCCAGGTAGCGCGATGATTCGCCGAGTAGCACCGTCGGCAGCAGCGGCGCGGAACGGCGGATCCGCCAGACCGCGGTCGCCGCGAAGGACATGACCACCGCGCGGGAGTGATCGGCGGAGGCGGGGGTGGCGATGCCGAAGCGCTGGAGTTCGGCAAGCAGCTTGTTCTCCACCAGCGCGCCGTAGCGCACCGGATGTTTGGTCTCGATGAACAGCTTGGTCGGCCTGCTGCGCCAATCCAGGACCAGCTCGATCAATTCGCTGAGAGTGAGCACCGAAGCCGGTTCGCCCGCCGCGCCGAAATCGAGGCCCTTGAGCTCATCTAGGGTCAACTCGCTGACCAGTCCGGTGCCCGATGAGGTCCGGTCGACGGTGCGGTCGTGCACGCAGACCAGGTGCCCGTCCCTGGTCAACCGGACATCACACTCCACGCCATCGGCGCCCTCCTGTAGCGCCAGCTCGTAGGCGGCGAGCGTATGTTCCGGGCGGGCCGCCGAGGCTCCCCGGTGCGCGACGACGAACGGTGCGCGACTGCCCTGGCTCACTTGGCCAAAACCTCCTCATGCTCACGGTGCGGTGTAGTTGTCTCGGGCATTTCCACCGGCTCGGCGGCTTGCTCTTTCACGGCGCCACCCGGCTGCACGGGTTCGATCACCGGCACCACGGGGTCGACCGCCATCACCCACCGGCGCGCGATCCTGGTGCGGCCGAACAGATCACGACCGGTGATCGACCGCTGCACCCAGAGGGTGAGCACCGCGACCCCCGCGGCGGCGAGATCGGTGAACGCGGTGAACAGCACACCATCCGCCTTGGCCTGCAGGGAATCCGCGGTCCGCCACAGCAGCGCCGCCACCGTACACGCCGCGCCGAGCAGCCATCCGAGCCACCAGATGCGCACGGCCCGCAGCGCCCGGGGATCGGCGCGCACGGTGACCAGCTCGGTGAGGAAAACGCCGGGCCACAACAGATTCACCACCGGAATCAGACAGCCGAGCGCGAGCATCCGGACCGACCGCGGGTCACGCCGTCCGGCCTCGGCGAAGGCGGTTCGACGCGCCTCGATCAACCAGCCGAGCATCGCGAGCGCGCAGACCAATCCGAGCACCAGGCCGACCAATGCGGACAGCCACACCATCACATCGGAGAAGTGCAGCAGCAGCGACGGGATCAACCGGGTGCGGTTGCGCAGCAGAATCAGGTAACGCCCGAGTTCGGCGCAGGCGGCGACCGCGAATACCCCCGCAGTTGCGATGAGCAGCGCAGCGGCCCGGTTCGTCAACCGGTCCAATGGCCGCCGGACCTCGGCGGCGGATCGGACCGGCGGATCCACCAGACCCCAGCGCGGAATCTGCTGATACCGCGGAGTTTCCAGGGACGGCCGCGGCCGGCTCGAGCTCGGCCTGCGGATGCGCTGATCGGGGCGGCGTGCCACCCAGCGGTAGTTACGCCGCTCGGCGGGTGCATCGATGGGCGCCGGTGACAACAGCACGCCACGGCAACGCGGGCACCAGTGCATCGGGGTCGTCTGCACGGCCCAGCGCGCGCCACAGCGCGCACAAGGTTGTACCACCGTACTCATGGCGCCCCTTACTCTCTCGCCTCAGTAAATCTTTGCCTGGTGATCGCCGTCCGCGACCAGCGGACGGCCCGCCCGCTGCCAGGCGACCATGCCACCGCTGACGTTGATCGCCTCATATCCGATGTATGTCAAGTACTTGACCACCTCGAAGGAGCGGCCGCCCTGTCGGCAGACCACATAGAGCTCAGCGTCGTAATCCAGCTCGTCGACTCGCGCGGGCACATCGACCATCGGGATATGGATCGCTCCCGGCGCGTGCCCGAGGTCCCATTCGTCGTCTTCGCGCACATCGAGCAGGATCGCCCGCGGCGTTTCCGCGGCGACCTGCTCGGTCTGATCGAATTCGCCCGGCACGGCTTCCACCGGCACCGACGACACTTCGGGGCTCGTCACGCTTCGATCCTGCCATGGGTAGTGCACCGCGGGGGAGTTCCGGGCCCGCTGCGCGGGGGATGGACGGGGCACTTCACGGCCTCGACATCGGCACGTTACCTCAGGTATGTTCTGTGCTTCCGGATCCGGTTCGACGCCCCGCTCCGGCGCCGCTTGTGCATATCCTCGGTCGAAGTTATCCACATAATCCACAACTTGATCCACAGGCTTCAGCTATCACATAGCACACGACTCACAGGCTCTGGCTATCAAGAAAATGTTGAAAGAATTGGATCTACGAGGGCTGATGCGACTATCAGCGGATCAAGGACGCCATAACTCCAGGTTGCTGGTAGTCCCCCGACGCTCTTCCGATCGATTCTTCCGATCGATCCGAAGACGCGCGCTGGCGGTACGAACGACCGATCCGAGACTCCCCTCCTTGCCATCCCGGAGCGGTCATTCGCCGCGGCTTCGGGAACTGAGGCTGTGCAGTCCCGATATCTACTTGGACGCCGCTGATCGCCGATCGGTTCCGTAAAAACGAGAACGCCGACGAAAAACTGAAATACCGGGTTCCCGCAGGTGGTGTCGGTAGCCTGGGTGCATGGATGTGAGCAGGGGGCTTCTCGACGGAATGGATACGACCGAACTCGACACCGCACTCTCCGAGGCCGCATGCCTAGGGCTGCAGGTCGATACCGAAAACGCACAGCTGAGCCTGGATCTGGAGGTTCTTACGCTTCCGGTCGAAGGACCCGCACCGCAGGACTATCGCGTGAAGCTGATCTTCACCGGGGTCAGTCGGGTCGCGGCCTCGCTGCGCACTCAGCATTGGGACGATCTGGCCCCCACCGTGCTGCCGCTGCAACTGGACGGCCTGGACAAGGCCATCCGCAGCTTCGGCGGTGGACGGCTGCACGGCTGGGAATTCATCGATCTGGACGACAGCAGCTGGGTGCACTGGAGTGAACTGCTCAGCTTCGACACCAAGATCGACTCGCACGCCTCCGCGCATGTGCTGGAGTTCTCCCAGGAGGAGGGCATCGATCCGCGCGAACTCGACGTACGAGTCTGGTTCGACGGCATGACGATTCACGACGCGAACGGCACCGAGATCCCGGTGGCCCAGTTCATCGCGGGAGGGGTGCGCTGGTGGCAGGCGCATGACGCCGGCGATCCGCGGACCATGCGGCCCGGAATCGTGCCGCAGCTGTAAACATCGTCGAAATCGCCTACCGCACACCCGGTCACCGGGTGTGCGGTCGTATTTCAGGCCCCCGAACCGACCGGACAGGTGACACCGGTGGCATGCACCGGGCAATAGCCGCCCGGATTCTTGGCGAGGTACTGCTGGTGGTAGCTCTCGGCGTAATAGAACCCGGGCAGCGCGTGCCGCGGATCGGTCGCACCCGGTCCGGGCAGATCGGTGATCTCGGTGGTGATTTCGCCGTAGCCGACTGCCGCAAGTCGCTCGCCGTAGACCTGCGCGGTGCGGTGCGCGAGCTGTGCCTGCGCCGGATCGACGGTGAAGATCGCCGAGCGGTACTGGGTACCGCGGTCATTGCCCTGCCGCATGCCCTGGGTCGGGTCGTGGTTCTCCCAGAATTGCCGCAGCACGGCGCCGTAGTCGATGACCGCCGGATCGAAGACGATCAGCACCGATTCGGTGTGGCCGGTTCGCCCGCTGCACACCTCTTCGTAGGTCGGATTCGGCGTATACCCGCCGACATAGCCGACCGCGGTCGTGTACACGCCGTCGAGTCGCCAGAATTCTTGCTCCGCACCCCAGAAGCAGCCCATCGCCAGCACCGCGACCTGCAGGTCTTCCGGAAATGGCGGATGGATCGGGTGACCGTTCACATAATGGATATCCGGCACCGAGATTGGGTCGGGGCGGCCGGGTAAGGCCTGCGCCGGCGTAACCATGACCGGCTCGGGTAGACGGAAGCGTCCGACCAGTTCGTCGTACCACGACATGGTTCGATGCTAGTCCGCCTCCCCGAATCTCTTGGCCGATGAGTTTGGTACCCCATCAGGTCTATACCGGACCACCGGTGGGGTAGATGGCAGAGTTAGCCCATTCCGACGAATTACCCATGTGCTCACGAAAACCGGTCGTTGCGAAGGCAACCGGAATGAGGGGGCACAGGGTGAGGTTGGAACCCATCGGGTGTACGAATGATGGTTGGATGTGCGCGACGACGAGGGCGCACCCGGCCCGACATTAGGAAGGGACATCGTGGCTGAGTACACGTTGCCAGATCTGGATTACGACTACAGCGCCCTGGAGCCCCACATCTCCGGGCAGATCAACGAGATTCATCATTCCAAGCACCACGCCGCCTATGTCGCGGGCGTCAACGCGGCCCTGGAGAAGCTCGAGGCCGCGCGCGAGGCCGGCGACCATGCCGCCATCTTCCTGAACGAGAAGAACCTGGCCTTCCACCTGGGCGGACACGTCAACCACTCGATCTGGTGGAAGAACCTCTCCCCCAACGGTGGCGACAAGCCGACCGGCGAGCTGGCCGCCGCGATCGACGACCAGTTCGGTTCGTTCGACAAGTTCCGCGCGCAGTTCACCGCCGCGGCCAACGGCCTGCAGGGCTCCGGCTGGGCGGTGCTCGGCTATGACACCCTCGGCCAGAAGCTGCTGACCTTCCAGCTCTACGACCAGCAGGCCAACGTGCCGCTCGGCATCATTCCGCTGCTGCAGGTCGACATGTGGGAGCACGCCTTCTACCTGCAGTACAAGAACGTCAAGGCGGACTACGTCACCGCGTTCTGGAACGTCGTCAACTGGGAAGACGTGCAGGAGCGCTTCGCCCGCGCCATCGGCCAGGCCAAGGGCCTCATCTTCGGCTGAGTCAGTTCACCTTCGGGCCCGCGAACACGCCATTCGAGGCGACCGGTTCGCGGGCCCGATCGTGTTTTGTGGCTCGGCCTCGGCTCAACGCTGAGACGTTCGATGTCTCGTGATTCGGTCCATGGGCCTACCTCAGGTTTCGAGCGAAGCGAGATCGAACATGTGCCGTTCGCGGTCCGGCTCGCGCCCGAGTGGCCGGTGCGACACGACGCACTCGTGAGCAGCGGTCGCTCGGACGTGAGCCACCAGGAGGCCGCGAACACGCGGCTGCCAGAAGCACTAGCACTCTTTGGTACTTGTGTGCCAGGTGAGTATTGGCGCATTCTCGGGAATCCACAGTTCGAGGACGGGCAACGCCGCCCCCGGTTCCATGACGGGAGGCATCATGCATACGAATGGACCCATCGGCATCACGCCGTTCCATGCCCGCGGATCGCTGCGGGGGTTCGTCATATCCGGCCGCTGGCCCGATACCACCAAGGAATGGGCGCAGGTGCTGGTGCTCGCCGTGCGGGTGGCATCGTTTCCCGGATTGCTGACCACCTCGACCGTCTTCGGCGTGCGCGAGGAGCTGCCGGATGATCCGGCGCCCGGCACCGTCGGCCTGGTCCTCGCCGAGGGACCGGTGCTCGGTGAGCAGGCGCTGGCACCCGGTCGTTTCGCCGACCACGTGCCAGCGGCCCTGCTGATGCTGCATCCGCCCTCGGAGACCAGGCCGTCACTGCCGGAATGCGTGGGCGCGGCATCGGGCTGTGTGCTGCTGCCCGGCGTCCCGCACCTGGGACTCGAGCATCGCGCCGCCTGGGCCGAGGCGGAATCCGACGGCACGGTCACCTCCCTGGTCAGCCGGGTCGGCTTGGACCCGATCAGCGATCCCGACACCGCGGTGTTGGCCATGCTGCTCGCCGCATAGGCGGCACCGGCTGCACCGCGCCATCGGGCATTTCGTCACCGAGGCGAGCGCCGAAGCGGCGGTGGCGCATGCGCGCATCGAAATGCGCTGGAATCGCGACGGGCGGAGCGTGATAAGGCCAACACCTCGCAATGCGAGCAATTGCGCACAATGAATAGTGTGCAGAAAGTGAACGGGCCGGTGATCCGGGCCGCCCGTGCCGATGACTATGACGCCATCGCAACCGTCATCGATGACTGGTGGGGGCGCTCGGTGCTATCCCACCTGCCGAGGTTGTTCCTCGATCATTTCTATCGAACCAGCCTGGTCGCCGAGGTTCCGGTGGCACGGATGCGGGAGCCGACCGATTGGCTGGCCGGATTTCTGATCGGCTTCCTCTCGCCGTCCGAATCCGATGAGGCCTACATCCATTTCGTCGGCGTTGATCCGCAGTCGCGCAAGAGCGGCCTGGCACGCGAACTGTACGAGCGGTTCTTCGCGATCGCCCGGGCGAACGACCGGCACATCGTGAAGGCGATCACCTCGCCCGGCAACGACGCGTCGATCGGCTTCCATCGACACCTCGGTTTCACGGTCACCGGCCCGGTGCGCGACTACAACGGACCGGGCCATCACCTGATCACCTTCGAACGCAAGATCTGATCCGCTTCGCGCGCAGCGAGATTCGCCCGTGTTGGTGGGTCCGCGTGGTGCGGCACGGTTTAGCCTTGGACCGTCGAAAGGATTGTCAGCAGATGTCTGGAAACCCGCTTGCCGCCGCTGAACCCTGGGATCTCGTTGCCGACGGATACGCTGAATTCGGCCCGTCGATCATGGCGCCCTTCTCCGCGCACGCACTCGAACTCGCGGGTCTGTCGGCGGATTCGCATGTGGTGGACGTCGCCGCGGGGCCGGGCACACTGAGCCTGCCTGCCGCCGAACGGGTGGCTCGGGTGACTGCCATCGACTTCTCGGAGCCGATGCTCCAGCGACTCGCCGAGGACGCTCGGGCGGCGGGGCTGACCAATATCGAGGTGAGCGTCGGCGATGGACAGGCGCTGCCCTTCGACGATGATCAATTCGACGCGGGCTTCTCGATGTTCGGGCTGATGTTCTTTCCGGATCGGGCCAAGGGTTTCGCCGAATTGTTCCGAGTGCTGCGCCCTGGCGCCATCGCCGTGGTGTCGAGCTGGGCGCCGGTGGCCGAATCGCCACTCATGCGACTGATGTTCGGGGCGTTCGCCGCCGCCGACCAGTCCATCCAGGAGCCCCGGCCCAACTTCCTCAACCTGGAGAATCCGGAGGTCTTCGCCACCGAGATGCAGACCGCGGGCTTCGCCGGGGTGAGCATCCAACGGCATACCAGCGCACTCGTTTTCGCCAGCTCCGACGAGATGTGGGAAACCATGATGCGCAGCAGCGCGCCGCTGGTGCTGATGCGGCGCACCGTCGGAGAGCAGGTGTGGGCCGAACGAGCCGAGATCATGCGTGCCTACCTCGCCGAGAACTACCGCCCGAATATGCCCCTGTCCACTACGGCATTCCTCGGCATCGGCCACAAACCGAACCGCTAACTCCCTGCTCAGCTGAGGAATCGGTGAGCGCGGCGACAACTGCCTCGGGCTGCTCTTCGGCAAGGTGGTAACCGCAGTTCGCGATCTCGCGCACCTGGACATCGGTCGCTTTGGCCGGCAGGAGATCTCGCAACGCCGGAGTGATCTGGACGCGCGGTTTCCCGGGCTGTTGGATCTGGTGCTCACTCGGTCATGACAAACGCCCCGCCATCCAGACGGAGGCGGGGCGCGGTTGCCTTGCGGCGCAGGCGGTTAACGGGGGGCCATGCGCAGGGCGCCATCCATGCGGATGGTTTCGCCGTTCAGGTAGTCGTGCTCGACGATGTACTGCGACAGCTGGGCGTACTCGTCGGGGCGGCCGAGGCGGGACGGGAAGGGCACACCGGCCTCGAGGCCCTTGCGGTACTCCTCGGTGACACCGGCGAGCATCGGGGTGTCGATGATGCCGGGGGCGATGGTGTTCACGCGGATGCCGAACTGCGCCAGGTCGCGCGCGGCCGGGACGGTCATGCCGTGGACGCCGCCCTTGGAGGCCGAGTACGCGATCTGGCCGATCTGGCCCTCGAACGCGGCGACCGAGGCGGTGTTGATGATGACGCCGCGCTGGCCGTATTCATCGACGGTGTCGGTCTTGGCGATCGCGTCGGCGGCCAGGCGCATGACATTGAAGGTGCCGAGCAGGTTGACAGTGATGACGGTGCGGAACAGCTCCAGATCGTGCGGGCCGTTCTTGGACAGGATGCGTCCGGCCCAGCCGACACCGGCGCAGTTCACCACGATGCGCAGCGGCACACCGGATTCCACGACCTTCGCGACCGCGGCGGAGACCTCGTCGTTGCTGGTGACGTCGGCCGGGATCAGGGTGACGCCGTCGGGCACATTGTCCCCGGCCCGCTCGATGGATTGGGGTACATCGAGTCCGAAGACGGTTGCGCCGAGATCGGCGAAACGCTTGGCAGTGGCGGCGCCGAGGCCGGATGCGCCTCCGGTGATGATGGCGGCGGAACCCGAAATCTCCACGATGGTCCTCTCGTTCGTGACAGCCAGTTGGCCCTTCGTCAATTTGCACCCTAACGGGTCCTATGTGAGAGCCCGATCACGGCTCCCTGACACCCGGAGCCCACCGCGCACAACGTGGCCGAATAGACAGAAAATTATTTGCGAACATATCTGTTCACAGCTGGTATCGTCGCTGGTATGAAGCTGTTTTCCGCCGCGTCCGTGGCCGGGCGCCGGATTCTGATCACTGGAGCGGCGCGCGGTATCGGTGCCGCATTGGCACGCCAGTTGCACGCGAAAGGGGCCAAGGTCGCCCTACTCGGCCTGGAGGCCGACCTGCTCGCCGAGGTGGCGCACGAATGCGGAGACGCACCCTGGCGGTATTGCGATATCGCCGATCACCTGCAGGTCGAGCGGGTGGTGAACACGCTGGTCAGCGAGCTCGGCGGACTGGATGTGGTGGTGGCCAACGCCGGGGTGGCGAAGCAATTGGCACTGCTCGGCGGGGATCCGCAGGTCATGGAGGAGACGCTCGCGGTCAATGTGCTCGGTGTCTACTACACGCTGCGCGCGGCGGGACCGCACATCTGCCATTCGAATGGATACGCGCTGGTCGTCTCGTCGCTGGCGGCCGCGGTGAATCTGCCGCTGGTCGGGGCGTACAGCGCGTCGAAGGCCGGTGTGGAGGCGCTCGGCAATACGTTGCGCCATGAGATCAGGCATACCGGGGCCAAGGTCGGGGTCGCGTATTTCGCCGAACTCGATACCGATATGACCTCGCGCGGTTTCGGTACCGCCGCCGCCCGGGCCATCCTCGGCCGGTCGACGGTCTCGGGGGTGGCGCCGCTCGGTCCCGCGATCGATGCGGTCGAGCGCGCCATCGCGCGACGCAAGCGTCAGGTCGTTTCGCCGTGGTGGGTGGCGGTGGCGCTGCCGTTCCGGCCGATCGCGCAGCGCGTCATCGATATCTCGCTGCGCCGCGGTGTGGCGCGGGCATTGGAGATCGCGCGTACCGAAGAGGCGCCGTTCACCACCGACCAACCGGCCCGCCCCCGCAAAATGGACCGACCGGCATAGCCGGACACCGTACGACCGACCATCGGAGCCACCGCATGCCCCAATCCGCCAGCAGCGCCCGCCAACTCCCCCGGGGCAGACACGGCCTGCCGAGGGAGGAGGTGATCGCCTCGCAGCGCGAGCGGATCCTGAGCGCGATGGCCGAGGCCATGGTTGAGAACGGATACGTCGGGACCTCGGTCGCGGCCATCCTGAAGCGGGCCGGGGTGTCGCGGGAGACCTTCTACGAGCAATTCCGTTCCAAGGAGGACTGCTTCGAGGCCGCCTACGAGCGAGCCGTCGAGCTGCTGATCGCCAATATCGCCGATGCCATCAGCGGGCCGGAATCCGATGCCGAGACCGCGGACCCGGCCGATCCGGACCGGTTGGGCCGGATCCTGGAGGCGTATTTCGACGGGCTGATCGCCGAACCCGCATACGCCCGGCTCTATCTCGTCGAGGTATACGCGGTGGGTTCGAAGGCGGTCGCCCGGCGCGCCGAACTGCAGGAATCCTTCGTCACGATGATCGCCGATGTCCTCGACGCCCGTACCGAACAGCAGCACTTCGCCTGCCAGACCCTGGCCGCCGCGGTCAGCGCGATGGTCACCGCACGCATCGCCGTCGATGATCTGGCCGGACTTCGAGCTCTCCGGGAACCGCTGTTGGACCTGCTGCGCCGCAGCGGCGATCTGTACGGCGAGGCGATGTCGCACTCCGAGGTGCGTGCCTGAGCGCTCGGAGCGCAGCGGCGAGCTGGCGCCTCTGATCGCGCGATCCAAGGTGCGCCATGATCGGATGTGCGCCCAGCGCATCACGGTTAGCGGGTTGCTCGACAGCGCGATCCGAGGTGCCTGCGTCAACGGTGCATGCCCAATGCATCGCGCGGGCCACCGAACAGCGCCGCCGCCGGTGGCACGCCCGCCGATTCACCGAGGTCGCCGCCCGCGATCGGGGACCGCGGGTCGGGGCCCCTCGCCCGACACCGCGACGCCGAGACCAGCAGCGGCAGCCGGACCGCAGTACATCGGCACTTGCGACTCGACGGCTACCGGTGGAGCAAATGCGGGTGCGGCACCGGGCGGCCGCACGGCAGCAGACGGGGACGATCGGTCAGTGCATCTCCTCGGCAGCCTCGGCCGCTGGCCGGTCCGGAACGAGTTCGGTGCGGCGTGCAAGCCGTGCTCGGATCAGCAGGGCAGCGCCTGCGGCGGCCGGGGCGAGGATGGCGAATGCGCCGCCGGTGAGCACGCCGATGCCGGGGATGGCCGCGGCGAGCAGGCTCGCGGTACCGAAGTAGAGGAACAGCAGGCCGGAGCCGATGCCGATGACATGTTCCGGAAGGTGTTTGCCGACCAGGATGCCGACGGCGATGGCAAGGGCGTCGGCGGCCACCATGCCGATGGTGGAGCCGATCCAGACACCGATCCAGCTGTTGTCGGTGGCCAGTGCGGCGGTGGCGAACATGGTTCGGTCGCCGAGTTCGGCGAGCAGGAATGCGGAGAGCACCACGAAGTACGGGGCGGTATTCGTGCGCGGCGGCTTCGGGTCGGCGTCATGGGCGTCATCGCCGCCGAAATGCTCGCGCAGGGTCCACAGGCCGACGGCCAGGAAGGTGATGGCGGCCACCAGTGCGATGGCGCGGGTCGGCAATGCGGCACCGAGGAAATAGCCGACGCCGACGGAGATCAGATGCACCGTCGCGGTCGCGGTCGCGATGGCGCCGAGCACCACCCACCAGCGGTAGCGCAGCGCGAATGTCAACGCCATGAGCTGGGACTTATCACCCAACTCGGCGAGAAAGACTATTCCGACGCTCAGCAGAATCGTGGCGATCATGTGGTGTGCACTCCCGGGTCTCCGGCCTGTCGGCCAGGAGATCGGGTACGCCTCCGGCCGACAACGAAATGGTTGTCTCGGCCGAAGGTCTCGCCCACCGGATCTACGCCGGTTCACGCTGCCGGATCCGCACCCTCGTGAGGTGACGGACCAGTATGTCGACAGCGCAATTGCGGGCTACTCCCCTTCGCTGGCACCGACTCTACCCCCGCGGCGGCGCCCGCGGCAAACCGTTGTAATCGAAATCGCAATGCGCACAATAAGTTTGGCGCTCCAATGGTTGAGTTTCGGGTGCCCTTATAGATACGGCAGGAGGTGCTGATCCGAAAATGAGCTAGCCCTTGGCAACCACATCGGCACTGCCGCCCAGCAGAAGTTGTCGCGTAAGCAAATGGCCGCCTCACACAAGGTGTGAGGCGGCCAGTGCGGCAGCGATGAAACTACTCAGAGCGTGCGGGTCAGCCGCTCGGTGAGGATCTGCGCGAATCGGGCCGGATCCTTCAGCTCCCCGCCCTCGGCCAGAACCGCTGTGCCATAGAGCAATTCGGCGGTTTCGGTGAGTTCGGGGACCTTACCCGCGTCGGCGTCCTGCTTGCGCGTGTCGTAGGCGTCGCGCAGACCGGTGACCAGCGGATGAGTCGGGTTGAGCTCGAGGATCCGCTTGGTCTCGGGCACCAACTGCCCGGACGCGCGGTACATGCGCTCCAGCATCGGGGTGAAGTCGAAGACATCACCGACGAGGCAGGCGGGCGAGGTGGTGAGCCGATTGGTCAGGCGCACCTCCTTGACAGTGTCCAGCGTCTTGCCGAGCCAGGTGAGCACCTCGGCGAAGTCCTTGTCCTGCTGTTCGCGCAGCGACTCGGTGGCCTTCTTCTCCTCCTCGGTCTCCAGATCGACCTCGCCCTTGGCGATGGACTGGAACGGCTTGCCGTCGAATTCGGTCACCGAGCCGACCCACATCTCGTCGACCGGATCGGTCAGAATCAGCACCTCGCGGCCCTTGGCCTTGAAAGCCTCCATATGTGGGGAGCTTTCGATCTGCTGACGGGTCTCGCCGGTCATGTAGTAGATGGCGTCCTGGCCGTCCTTCATGCGCTCGACGTACTGCGCGAGCGTCGTCAACTCCTCGTTGGAATTGGTCGAGGCGAACGACGAAACCTGCAGCAGCGTCTCGCGATTGTCGAAGTCCGAGAGCAGCCCCTCCTTGAGGACGCGGCCGAACTCCTTCCAGAACGTCTGGTACTTCTCCTGATCGTCGGCACCCTGCAGATCCTTGACCGTGGACAGCACCTTCTTCACCAGACGCTTGCGGATCATCTGGATCTGCCGGTCCTGCTGCAGGATTTCCCGGGACACATTGAGCGACAGGTCCTGCGCATCCACCACACCCTTGACGAAGCGCAGATACTCCGGCATCAGCTCCTCGCAGTTGTCCATGATGAACACCCGCTTGACGTAGAGCTGCACACCGCGCTTGTGCTCGCGGGTGAACAGATCGAACGGTGCGTGTGACGGAATGAACAGCAGCGCCTGATATTCGAAGGTGCCCTCGGCCTTCATCGGGATGATCTCCAGCGGATCGTCCCAGCCGTGGCTGACGTGCTTGTAGAACTCCTTGTACTCCTCGTCGCTGACCTCGCTCTTGGGGCGCGTCCACAGCGCCTTCATGGAGTTGAGGGTCTGCTCCTCGAGAATCGTCTTCTCGGTCTTCTCCTCGCCCTCACCCTCGGTGACGGTCCGCTCCACCTGCATGCGGATCGGCCAGGCGATGAAGTCGGAGTACTTCTTGACGATTTCGCGGAGCTTCCACTCCAGCGTGTAGTCGAAGAGGTGATCTTCCTCGTCGGCAGGCTTCAGGTGCAGCGATACCGAGGTGCCCTGCGGACCGTCGTCGACGGTTTCGATGGTGTAGGTCGACTGGCCCTCGGACTCCCAGCGGGTGCCCTCGGTCTCGCCCGCCTTGCGTGTGGTCAAGGTGACCTTGTCGGCGACCATGAAGGTCGAGTAGAAGCCGATGCCGAACTGGCCGATCAGCTCCTCGGCGGCCGCCTCGGACTTGGCCTCGTTCAGCTTTTTGCGCAGCTCGGCGGTACCGGATTTGGCCAGTGTGCCGATGAGATCGACCACCTCGGCACGGGACATGCCGATGCCGTTATCCCGGACCGTCAGGATCCGGTTGTCCTTGTCGACCTCCAGCTCGATGTGCAGATCGGAGGTCTCGACGTGCAGATCCTTATCGCGGAAGGACTCCAGCCGCAGCTTGTCCAGCGCGTCGGAGGAGTTCGAGATGAGCTCCCGCAGGAACGTGTCCTTATTGGAGTAGACCGAATGGATCATCAGCTCGAGCAGCTGATGGGTTTCTGCCTGAAACTCGAGTTGTTCGACGTGCTCAGTCACGTCGCGATAGTACGACTTTTGAAATCGGCCAGGCCAGGAACCTCACGATCGGCGCTATGCGGCCCCGGTTGGCGCGGCTTCATCCATTCGCGCAGCACCATGGTGGCGCGGACATCGTCCTCGTTGTATTCGAGCAGCCGGGTGCGCTGGCTCAGGTCGGGTTCGCCCTCGTAGCCGACGGCCAGCCGATACCAGCTCATCGACGCCTCGCCGCCCGCCTCGGGATCGCGCCAGGAGAATCCGGCCACCGGCGCGATCTTCTTGAGCCCCTTGCCATTCGGGCAGATGAACTGGTCGGTGACGGCCTGGAACATATCCACCCACTGCGGTCCGTCGACGAACGCACGCACCTGATCAACCGTCGGCACCCCCGGCCGACCCGCGAACCGGCGCGCCGACTCGTAGAGCCATTTGTCCTCGGCGGTGCGCGAATAGCAGTAGGCGGCAAAGGTTTTCCCGGCCGCAATGGCCTCGGCGCGCACGGTCATCAGCCAGGTCCAGAATTCGCCGAAGGACCGCCCCTCGTCCTCGGTCGGCAGCGGATCCCAGGTGACGAACGGGCGGTACACGCCGTCGAGCAGCGTGCCCCACAGGTAGGCGCCGTACTCCTGGAAGCTCTCCAGATCGACGTCCACCTCAACATCGGCTCGGCGCACCCAGACCCGCTCGGCCCGGCGCACCAGCGGCGCACCAGCGAGCCAGGCCCGCGCGGTGACGACCGCCTCGTCGAACGGGCCGTGCTGCCAGTCGTCCGGATCGTCACCGACCCAGGCGGCCAGATCGTCGATGGTTTCGACCCCGTGCCCGCGCAGCACATCGGCGCGCGAGCCGGGCGCGACCAGGCTGACGTCCCGATGTTCGGTCAGCCAGCCCTCGCAGCTGCGCCCAGCGACCTGCGCCTCATCAGCGGGCGCCCCGCGCGTCCACCACGGGCATTGGCGGCATTCGGGCACCTTGGAGGGAACGGTCGGCAATTCCCCGCGCACCACCGCGATGCGATCGGCGTAGCGCCGGTCGTAATCGTCGAGCAGCGCGCCGAGATCGTGCACCAGGATGCGGTCGAAGTGGTAGCCGATCACGCCGCCGACCAGTGCCGGGCTGGCCAGACCGTGCCGCTGCAGCATGCGGTACAGATGCACGAGGCGCTGTTGGTCGCGGGGCTGCTGGCGCAGTTTGCGACTGGGATCCGGTTGCGGATTCCAGTGGTACGGATCCGAGGTGGTCGGGTGGAAGTCGGCCGGTTCGGGCTGACGCGGGTCGGTCACCTTGTGGTTGACCACGATCACCGGGATATAGCCGCCGCGATCGAGATCGCGCAGCAGGATCTCCGAACCGCCCCGGCGCCCGGTATCCGGTTCCTGCGGCAGCAATCCGCCCCAGATGTGTTGTGCGCCTTCGGCACACGCGCGCATGGTGGCCGCGGCCCGCTCGCCCGCGCGCAGGGTCGGATCGATCACCACCCAGTTGTCCGGATCGGCGGCGATCAGCGCCTCGCGGACCCGCGTGCGGTGCGCCGTCGCGGCCTCGCGGCGCTGGCGGACCCCGGGATCCTCGCTCACCTCGGTCAGCAGTTCGGGGTGGGCCGCGTTCAAATGCAGTCGGTGACGGCAGCCGATCAATGCCCTGGCATCGACAAATGCGGTCGGCGCCGCGGTTGTCGGCACCGCATTCACCTCGGCCTGCCGCTCGTCGGCTCCGCCTTCGTGATTGCGACCGTCGCGGTCACCGATGCCCGAATACACATACGCAGTATGGTCCAGACCCCTGACAACTCCGCGAGCCGCATGACATGACGGTGCGCAGACGGCTTCTCTGGTAGACAAGCATCGACCGACAAACGATTCGACGCCGACTCGATCACGCTCGGAGCCAGTCCTACGAGCGAGGAGTTCGCGGCCCGTCTCGGGTCCGAGTCGTCGAAGCGCATGCGATCAAGTCGCGAGTCTCGACGGCTCGGACCCGAAACATATGGGGGCCGCGAACACGCCGTGCCGTAGGCCCGGCAAAATGACACAGTGAACCAGCATGACGGAGGGCCTTCGATGGGTTTGTTCACGAAGCGCAAGCGGCGGCCGAGCCGCAGGGCAGAGGCGAAAGCCCTCAAGCACAAGGCCGCCATGGAGGCAAGACTCGGCGCCAGGAACGACCGCAAGGCCCGGCGCGCGGAGGCGCGCACCCAGAGCAAGGTCGCCAAGGCCCAGATCGCCACCCTGCAGGCGGAGGAGAAGGCCGCACTCAAGGTGGCGGCCAAGGCCGAACGGGATCCGTTCAGTGCGAGCCAGGTCCGCAAATACCTCGGTGTCGCCCGGGTGCTCGTGCCCGTACTCGCGCCGCTGGCCTACCGCGCCGCAACCTTCATCCGCGGCCAGATCGATACCCGGCGGGCGCATCAGCTCGGCATCGGCGTCGAACAGCTCGGTGATTTCAGCGGCCACGGCGGTCACCTGCAGGCCAGGATCACCAATACCGAAGCCGCCCTTGACAAGATCGGTGCACAGACCGGCGACAAGGCGAACAAGGGCGAGACCCAGAAGTTCGTCGCGGCCACCCAGGACCGGCTCGGCAATCTGACCGCCGCGATTCAAACCGCCGAGCAGATGCCCGCGCCGCGCCGCCGCGCCGTGCACGCGTCGATCTCGAACGAGCTGTCCGGTATCGAGGCCGACGTGCTGGCGCGCCTCGGCGTCAGCTGAGCCAGCGATGCGTCCCGGTCCGTCCACCGGCAGCCTGCGCGGCTGCCTGGTCGGCGGCACGGTCGGGGCGCTCGCCATCGCAGCACACGGTGTCGCGGGCGGCGGATTTCCGGATTCGGCCGAGGCGGCACTGCTGCTGGTTGTTTCGGCGCTGACGGGCTGGGCCGCGGCCTACGGTGCGAGGTCATTGCGGCGCGACAGCGGTGCAGCTGCGGCCCCTGGCGCGGTACTCGGTCCGCTCGTGCTCGGCCAGCTCGCCGGACATGCGGTGTTATCCGGACTGATCGACCACTCCCATACCCACGATCCGAGCTCGACCGATCTCGCTCGGTCCTATCTGCCCACCGGCTGGATGCTGGTGGCGCACCTGATCGCGACTCTCGGCTGTGTCGCGCTGATCCTGTTGGCCGAGCGCCTCTATGCCTTGGCATCCAGTGTCATTCGCGCGGTGTCGACCGCCGGATCACCGCCCGAGATCACCGGCCCGATCCGCTGGCCGAATCCGGGTCTCGGGCACTACAGCTTTCCGCCGAAGGGCGCGATCGGTCCGCGCGCGCCACCGGTGTCGGCCTGACCCGCCACACCCAAACCCCTTCGGACAGAAAGCACTTCACCCATGCGCACGCAGATCTCGCGCGCCTGCACGGCCGCAACCGCCGCCGGCCTGGTTCTCCTCGCGGGCGGTACCGCCTCCGCACACGTCACCGCCGACGCACCGGGGGCCACCCAGGGCCAGTATTCGGTGGTCACCTTCAAGGTCCCGACCGAATCGGAGACCGCGAACACCACCGCGCTGACCGTCACGCTGCCCAACCTCAAGAGCGCACGCACCGAACCCATCCCCGGCTGGACTTCCAAGGTCAGCCGCAATGACAAGGCCGAGGCCACCTCGGTCACCTGGACCGCCGATCCCGGCGCACCCGGCGTCGGCCCCGGTCAGTTCCAGCGCTTCGTACTCTCGGTCGGCCCGCTGCCGTCCCAGGACACGCTCAGCTTCCCGGCCACCCAGACCTACAGCGACGGCAAGGTCGTGAAATGGGATCAGCCGATGGGCGCCGACGGCTCCGAACCCGAGCACCCAGCGCCGACGCTCAACCTCGCCGCAGCAAAGGGCGGCGAGGGCCACGATGGCCACCACGTCGACAGCGAAGCCGCCACCGAGAAGTCGAACGACACCGACAACACCGCGCGCTGGCTGGGCGGCATCGGCCTCGCCCTCGGCCTGCTCGGCGTCGCGCTCGGTCTCGGCAATGTGATTCGCGGACGCCGGGCATGAGCGGCATCGCGACCAAGGCCACGCGCCGTCTGATCGCCGGATTCGTCGCCGGTCTGCTCCTCGTGGGCGCTGGCGCGCTCGCCGCCGGAACGGCCGCGGCGCATTCGGCCCCGGTCAGCAGCGTGCCCGCCGATGGGGCGAGTATCGAAACCGGTCCGGAGCGGGTGAGCATCACGTTCAACGAACCGCTGCAGACGAGCTTTCCGGCACTGACCGTGGTCGGCCCGGACGGCAACCTGTGGTCCAAGGGCGACCCGACGGTGGATGGCCCCACCGTCAGCGTCGCGGTCGGCGAACTCGGCCCGACCGGCGTCTACAAGATCGGCTACCGGGTCACCTCGGCCGACGGACATCCGGTCAAGGGCGAGCTGACCTTCACCCTCACCAAGGCGGGCAATGGCACGCCGGGCCCGAAGGCCAATAGCCAGAACGGTTCCGGCGATAAGGGCGACTCCGACGGAATTCCGTTGTGGGTCTTCATTGTCGGCGCTGTCATCCTGTTCGGCGGTGGTCTCGCGTTCGCCCTGTTCGGCGGTAGGGGCCGGAAACCGCAGCGGTGAGAAGAGCAGACGGGTGAACAAGGCACAGGGCACGACCGGCGGGCACGCGCAAGCGTTGCTGCTGGTCGTCCCGGCCGGGATACTCGGGGTGGCACTCGCCCTGATCCTGGCCACCCCGGCTCCCGCCCAAAGCGCAAGCATCGTCCGGGTGCTCGCAGATTGTGCCGGTGCGACCGTGCTCGGGCTGGCCGCGCTACCCAGGCTGCACGATCGGCTGCGGCCGCCGTGGCGAATGCTCGCGATACTGGCCGGGATCTGGTGTGTCACCGAATTCGCGGTGCTGGTCTTCGAGGCGGCCGCGGTCGTCGGCGCGCCGGTCGGCAAGCTCACTGCCGCCCAGTTCGGCAACTTCCTGGTCGAGATCAGCGGCGGTCAGGTCGGCATCGCGGTGCTGATCGGCAGCGGTGCGGTCGCCTGCTACGCGGCGCTGGCGTTCCGACGACCCGAGACCGCATCGGCCGATCTGGTGCTGGTGTTCGCCGCGGTGGCGCTGGCGCTGCGGCCGATCACCGGGCATATGTCGCAGCAACCCTTCGGTTCGGTGCTCGCCGCGGTGCATGCGCTGGCTGCGGCGGCCTGGTTCGGGCTGCTGGTCGCGCTCGCGCTGGTCGTGCGGACCCGCGGTGAGTGGGCGGTGACGCTGCCCCGGTATTCGGCGGTGGCATTGCCGCTGGTCGGCATCGTCGCGGTGACCGGCATTGTGAACGGACTGGTGCGCATCGGCGGGATCACCCCGTTCGTGACGACCGGCTATGGCCGCATTCTGCTCGCGAAAACCCTTGTTCTGGTCGGTTTGCTCGCGCTGGGCTGGTGGTGGCGGCGCACCTGGGTGCCGCTCGCGACCAACCATCGGATGCTGGCCGAATCCTCGCTGCGGCGGGCGATCATCGAGGTTGTGGTGATGTCGGTGGCATTCGGTCTGGCGGCGACGCTGGCGGTCACCGCCTGACGCTTGCAAATGCAAGCACGTGCTGCCGCACAGATAGCAACCCGTTACAGTTGGGCCATGACCGAAGTGAAGATCGTCGAGGACTGTGTGGCGTCGGCCGAAACCGCATTCGCGTATGTCAACGACTACCGGAACCTGTCGCGTTTCATCACCGAGGTCCAGGACTTCAACCCGCGCACCGAGCAGGTGGAGGGCGTCGGCGCGACCTTCGACGGCATCATCAAACTCGGTCCCGCCTCGCTGGATTCGCGGCTCGAGGTGGTGCGCTGGGAGGAGAATTTCGCTATCGCGGTGAAGTCGATCAAGGGCTTCGAGATCGAGTCGACCTTCCTGTTCCACGACAAGGGCCCCGATCTGTGCACCGTCGACGCGATCGTCGACTATCGGGTGCCCGGCGGTATCGCCGGAAAGATACTCGGCAAGACCATCGAGCCATTCGTGAAAATCGCGGTCAAGCACTCCACGCACAACCTGACCACCCAGATCGCCGAATTCCACACCAGCAGGCAGGGCTGACCGACCGCGCTAAGCATTTGCCGGGGGTCGAGACGGCGGGTGGGCGAACTTGTCCGGGTGAACCCGGGCGGAGGATGCTTAGCACCATGGCGGAACGCACGACACCGACGCTGCCGCAGCGCGTCGGCTATATCTGCGGGCGCACGCTGCCGGAGTCGATGTCGGCGTGGGTGCTCGAGGATCTGACCGGAACAGGCGCGGCGCGGCGTTATCTGATGCGGTTCCTCATTCCGATGATTCCGGTACTGAGCCTATTTCTGCTGGTACCAGGGCCGCTGTGGATGGGCTTCGCGATGATGGCGCTGCTGTACCTGCCGCTGATCTATTTCACCGCGGCATTGATGTACGTCTATCGCAGGTCGCGTCTGGTCAAGCATGGCCTCGACCCGGCGCTGGCCGATTTCGCCTCGCGCAAGCGCGCGGAATCCGAGCGTCTGGCCTACGAACGCCGTCACGGTCGCGCCTGATTTCGCCCTTGCCGGATATTCGCCGAACCCGGTGGTCACTTTCGCTGACCTACCATCAATCTGTAGCGGTGGCACATAGCACAGGCATAGCCTTGGCATATGAACCGCCCCACATCTGGGCATATGAAACGCCCCACATTAGGCCAACGGATCGCCTACGATCTCGGCCGCGAGCTCCCCGAGGAGCTGCACGAGTGGGTCATCCACGACCTCGTCGGGCACGGGGCCATGGAACGCTATCTCGTCCGCTTCCTCGTACCGTTCATCCCGTTCTTCGCGCTGTGGTTGCTGTTCCCCGGCCCGATGGGGTTGAAGATCGGCATGATCATCATGATGATCGTGCCGCTGGTCGTGTTCACGGTGTCGCTGAGTTACGTCTGGCGTCGGTTCCGGCTGGCCCAACACGGCATCGATCAGGAGTGGATCAACCACAACAAGATGCGCGAAACCGAGCGGATCAAGTACCAGATGCATTACGGGCACCGCTAGCGGACTGTTTGCGGGACGCTCGAAAAGGTCAGCCAGCAGCCGCCCGGACAGACCGAATGGTCCGTTCGGAGTCGACTGCGGCCCGAACTCTAAGCTGACACCCGTGACCGAATCGCAGAACATCGTTGCCACCGCGGATCTCGCCGACGAGATCGGCCCGGAAATCCGCAGCTGCGACACGCAGTTCATCCAGTTCGGCGGGCGCGCAGCGTTCTCCGGGCGCATCACCACCATCAGCTGCTTCCAGGACAACCTGCTGGTCAAGCAAACGTTGAGTGAACCAGGCAATGGCGGCGTGCTCGTGGTGGACGGCGGCGCGAGCGTGCACACCGCGCTGGTCGGCGACATCATCGCCGGACGCGGGGTCGCAAACGGCTGGTCCGGTGTCATTGTCAATGGCGCGGTGCGCGATTCAGCGGTTCTGCGCACGCTCGATATCGGCATCAAGGCACTGGGCACCAACCCGCGCAAGAGCACCCAGATCGGCTCCGGCGACCGCGATATTCCGATCGAATTCGGCAGCGTCACTTTCATCCCCGGGGATATGCTCTATAGCGACCACGACGGCATCGTGGTCCGCGCCGAGGGTTGACCTAGATCGCCGCGACCCTGGCCTTGTGACCGGCGATGGCCACAATGTCGCCGACATGCAGCTGCCGTCCGCGACGTAGTTCCACCTCCTCGTTCACCCGGACCAGCCCCGCGGCTATCACGGTCTTGGCCTCCGATCCGGAATCGATCAGATTGGCCAGCTTGAGGAACTGGCCGAGTCGAATGACGTCGTCATCGATCGGCACATCGACTGCTTCGGACATGGAATACATCCTTACTCCGTGCGGGTGTCCAGCGAAACGCCAACCCCCGCCCCGACAAAGGACACGCATGAATGAAACGCCGATAACCGACATGCCCGGGTCTTCGAGCACCACTACTGCGGCACCGTACACACTGGTCCTGTGACAATCACGCACGCCGGGCAACGCATCGACACCGAACCGCCCTCGGGCAGACCGGCACCACCGGTTCCGCATCGCGGACATGGACGGCTGCGCGAGGTCCCGCATATCGCGGGTCTGATGCTCGGTGTGTTCGCCGTGCTCTGCTTCCTGTGGAGCCTCTCGCCCGGACTGCGCTATCTGACGCATGTGCCGCGTCGCTATATCGACCTGTACTACTTCGACGCACCGGACACCAGCCTGGTGTGGGCGCTGGTGGTCGGCCTACTCGCCGGGGCGACGGCCAGCCGCAAGCGGATCGCCTGGTGGTTGCTGCTCGGCTATATCGCGCTCTACGCCCTGGCGAACGTGTTGGAGTTCGCCGACGAGGGCAATACGAACTCGCTGGTGGCCGCGGTGGTGCAGATCGCCGCGATCGGCGTGCTGCTCGCGTCCTGGCGCGAGTTCTATACCAAGGTGCGCCGCGGTGCGGGCTGGAAGGCGCTCGGCGTGCTGGCCGGTGGCCTCGCGGTCGGCTGTCTGCTCGGCTGGGGTCTGGTCGAACTGTTCCCCGGCTCGCTGCCGCAGGGCGTGCAGCGGCCGCTGTGGTCGGTCTATCGGGTGACCGCCGCGGTGCTGGTGGACAACGAACACTTCGACGGCCACCCGCGTCCGTTCGTCAACTTCCTGCTCGGCCTCTTCGGCGCCATCGCGCTGTTGGCCGCGGTGGTCATCCTGCTGCGCTCGCAACGGGCGGGCAATGCGATGACCGGCACCGACGAATCGGCGATCCGCGGGCTGCTGGAGCGCTCCGATGTCGAGGATTCGCTGGGCTACTTCGCGACTCGGCGCGATAAGGCGGTGGTGTTCGCACCCAGCGGCAAGGCGGCGCTCACCTACCGTGTCGAACTCGGAGTCTGCCTTGCCAGCGGTGATCCGATCGGCATCCGCGAGGCTTGGCCGCAGGCGATCGACGCCTGGCTGCAGCTGGCCGACCAGTTCGGCTGGGCGCCCGCGGTGATGGGCGCGAGTGAACTCGGTGCGACGGCGTACCGGCGCGCCGGACTCTCGGCGCTGCGCCTCGGTGATGAGGCCATTCTCGACACCAGAACCTTCTCGCTGGCCGGTCCGGAGATGAAGCAGGTCCGTCAGGCCGGGAACCGATTGCGCAAGCACGGGATCACCGTTCGGATCCGCCGCCATCGCGATATCCCGGCCGAGGAATTCCGGCAGGTGATCGCGCGCGCGGATGCGTGGCGCGATACCGAAGCCGAGCGCGGCTTCTCAATGGCGTTGGGGCGGCTGGGCGATCCGCTGGACGGCGACTGCCTATTGGTGGAGGCGGTCAACCCTCAGGAGCGCGTCCTCGGCATGTTGTCGCTGGTCCCGTGGGGTCGCACGGGTGCCTCACTCGAGCTGATGCGCCGCGATCCGCACGGCCCCAATGGCGTGATGGAGCTGATGATCTCCCAGCTCGCGCTGACCTCCGAACAGCATGGCATCACCAAGGTTTCGCTGAACTTCGCAGTGTTCCGCTCGGTCTTCGAGGAGGGCGGACGCATCGGCGCGGGCCCGGTGCTGCGCCTGTGGCGCGGTGTGCTGCTGTTCTTTTCGCGCTGGTGGCAGCTGGAGGCGCTGTATCGGTCGAATGTGAAGTATCAGCCGCACTGGGTGCCCCGGTTCTTCCTGTTCGAGGAGCGCAGGCAACTACCCCGGGTCGCCATGGCCAGTGCGCTCGCCGAGGGCTTCCTGCCGCGTTTCGGCAAGGAACCCGAAACCATCACCCATACCGGTCTGCACAGCGCGGTGCCCGCGGGCATTGCCGGACTACACGCCGATGGCAGTCCGCCGGATCTGCCGGATACCGTTGGTGTGGAACAGCTGCCACGCCGCCCGGAGCAGGTGCGGGTGCGCATGGACAAGCTGGACCGGCTCGCGGCCGCGGGTGTCGACGCCTATCCGGTCGCCTATCCCCCGACGCATGCCGTTGCGGCGGCACGCCGTTCACCGCGCGGCACCACGGTCCGGGTCTGCGGTCGGCTCCTGCGCATCCGCGACTACGGCGGCGTGATCTTCGCGGTTCTGCGGGACTGGACCGACGATATCCAGCTGGTCATCGATCGCGATCGGGTCGGTGCCGAGCGCAGCGCCGAATTCGGCGAATTCTTCGATCTCGGTGACCTCATCGAGGTCAGCGGCCAGATCGGCCACAGTCGCCGCGGCGAACTCTCGCTGCTCGCCGCGGACTGGCGGATGATCGGCAAATGCCTGCACCCATTGCCGGACAAGTGGAAGGGCCTGTCCGATCCCGAGGCCAGGGTGCGTCAGCGCTACGTCGATATGGCGATCAATCCCGAGGTTCGCGAAGTGCTGACCAAACGCACCGCCGTGGTGCGCTCGCTGCGAGATTCGTTGAATACCTGGGGATATCTCGAGGTGGAGACCCCGATCCTGCAGAAGGTGCACGGCGGCGCCAACGCCACCCCGTTCCAGACCCATATCAACGCCTACGATCTGGATCTGTATCTGCGCATCGCACCCGAGCTGTACCTCAAGCGACTGTGTGTCGGCGGCATGGAGAAGGTCTTCGAGATCGGCCGCAACTTCCGCAACGAGGGTGTGGACTTCAGCCACAATCCGGAGTTCACCAGCCTCGAAGCCTATGAGGCGCATGCCGATTACGAGCGCATGATGCACCTGGCCCGCCAGCTCATTCAGAACGCCGCGCTGGCGGCCAATGGTGCGATGGTGGCACTGCGCCCCAATTCGGACGGATCCTTCGAGCAGGTGGATATCTCCGGCGAGTGGCCGGTGAAGACCTTGCACGGCGCGGTATCCGAGGTGCTCGGCACCGATATCACGGCGCAGACCACGCTCGAGGAGTTGCGCGAACTCTGCGATAAGGCACATGTGTCCTATCAGCACGGCTGGGACGCCGGACAGGTCGTGCTGGAAATGTACGAGCATCTGGTCGAATCCCAAACGCAGGAGCCGACCTTCTACATCGACTTCCCCACCTCGGTTTCCCCGCTGACCCGTGCGCACCGCAGCATCGCGGGCGTGACCGAGCGCTGGGATCTGGTTGCCTGGGGCGTCGAATTGGGTACGGCCTATAGCGAACTCACCGATCCGATCGAACAGCGGCGCAGGCTCACCGAACAATCGATGCTGGCGGCCAATGGCGATCCGGAGGCGATGGAGCTCGATGAGGACTTCCTGCAGGCGCTCGAACATGCGATGCCACCGACCGGCGGACTGGGCATGGGCGTGGACCGCATCGTCATGCTGATCACCGGCCGCAGCATTCGCGAGACGCTGCCGTTCCCATTGGTTAAGCCGCGCTGAGGATTTCATCGGTGCGGATCGCCAGCGCCGAGGATCTCACTATGAAAGATTGCAGCTTGGAAAAGTTTCCTTTGCCGTAATCGCCAGCTAACCTTGGTGATTCGGCCCCGGGAGGAGGCCGATACCTTCAACCATGGGGATGGATATGTACGTTGACCTGCTGACCAATACCGCTCTGCTGGACCCGCAGGTGTGGGCGAGCGCGGACACCTGGACCAACTCGGACACCATGGCCTCGGCGGTCGAGTTCGCCGCCAAGAAAAAGAAGAAGAGCAGCAGCGCGCTGATCATCGGCGGCATCTGCTGCCTGGTCGTCATCGGCCTGATCGTCGGCGGCATCTACCTGCTGACCCAGCGCAAGAAGCAGCAGTAGGCGAAACCATACGAAACGGCCCGGCTCGCATTCGCGAACCGGGCCGTTTCGGTATCTGCGGCCGACGCTAGACAGCGGTGCGTTCGGACGCGACCTCGGCCTCGAGCAGCAGTTCGTCGAGGTCGTCCTGCGGCCCGTGCGGCTGCGCCGGTACCGACTTCAGCACGACCACCGCCGTCACCAACGCGGCCACCACCAGTGCGGCGCCGATCCAGAACGCCAGATGGAATCCGCTGGTGAGCGCCTCATTCGGCACCACACCGTCCGTCAGCAGATGCTCGGTCCTGCTCGCCGACAGCGTGGCGAGCACCGCCAGGCCGAGCGCACCACCGACCTGCATGGTGGTATTGGCCAGACCCGAGGCCAGACCGGCCTCCCGAGGCTCGACACCCGACATCGCCAGGTTCATCAGCGACGGGAACGCCAGACCGGCCCCGGTGCCGAACAGCACCATCGGTCCGAAGATGTTGAGCCAGTAGTTTCCGTCCACCGGCGCCTGGGTCAGCCAGAGCAGCGCGATGAGGATCAGCGTCAGACCCGGAATCAGCACCTTGCGGGCACCGAAGCGCATCACCAGATGTTCGGAGTAGCGCACCGAGAGCAGACCCATGATCGCCGCGACCGGGAAGAAGGCCGTACCGAGTTGGATCGGCGAGTAGCCGAGGACCTGCTTCAAGTACAGCGAGCCCATGAAGAACATGCCGAACATGCCCGCAACGGTCAGCACCTGGATCACGTTGGCGCCGGACAGATTCCGCGAGCGGAAGATCTTCAGCGGCATCAGCGGGGTGGTCGCCGTCGCCTCCCTGGCGATGAATCCGGCTAGCAGTACCAGCGCGGCCGCACCGAGTCCCAGCGTCACCGGATCGGTCCAGCCGAATTCGGCCGCTGGCTTGACGATCGTGTAGACGCCGAGCATCAGCGCCGCCGTGATCAGCACCGCGCCGGGCACATCCGCGCCGTTCTTCAGTCCGGCGCCCTTGTCCTTGTCCAGGATCTTCAGCGCACCGAGGCCGACCGTAATGCCGATCGGCACATTGACCAGGAAGATCAGCCGCCAGTCCAGCGCGGTGAGGAAACCGCCGAGCAGCAGACCGATGGCACCACCGGCCGAGGCGACGAATGCGTAGCGGCCGATCGCCTTGGCCTGCTCCCGCGGATCCGGGAACATCGCGAAGATCATGCCGAGGATGACCGCCGAGGTCATGGCGCCGCCGATGCCCTGCAGGAATCGGGCCGCGATGAGGGTCACCTCGTTCACGGCCGCACCGCACAGCGCCGAGGCCAGGGTGAATACCACCAGGCCGGACAGGAACATGGTGCGGCGGCCGATCAGGTCACCGAGACGACCGGCCAGCATGAGCAGGCCGCCGAAGGAGATCAGATATCCGTTCACCACCCAGGCCAGACCCGAGGCGGTGAAGCCGAGATCGGTCTGGATGTCCGCGAGCGCGACATTCACGATCGTCGCGTCGAGCACGATCATCAACATGCCGCCACACAGCACGTAGAGGGCGAGCCAGCGCTTGCTGTCCGGACCGGAGTCGGCGTCCCCCGCCTGTCTATGTCGTTCTTTTGCTTCCGTCACCACATACGCCTTCCAGCCGAAGATCGTTACCGTGGCACGCTATCAGCGGCTAGTCCTAAAAGACAACTAATTAATTCAGTTGAAGTATCAGATGATATGATGTAACTCATGACTGTTGCCCCGGAGCATCGCGCGAAGCGCAGCTACCACGACGCCTGCGGTGCCGCCCGCGCACTCGACCTGGTCGGCGAGCGATGGACGCTACTGGTGGTGCGCGAACTACTCCTGGGCCCCAAGCGCTTCACCGATCTGCGCGCCGGACTGCCCGGCATCAGCCCCAATGTGCTCTCGCAGCGGCTCGAAGAACTCGTCCAGATCGGCGTCGTGCACAAGCGCAAGCTGCCACCACCGGTCAGCGCCGCCGTCTACGACCTCACCGATTGGGGTCGCGAACTCGATGAGGTAATCGTCGCGCTCAATCGCTGGGGCGCCCGCACCCCCAACATCTACAACTGCTCCGATATGTCGACCGATTCACTGGTGGTCACCCTGCGCACCTTCTTCCAACCCGAGCAGGCCGCGGGTGTACACGCCGACTACGACCTGTACTTCACCGGATCCGATTCCGGCACTGATGAATTCCACGCCGTGGTCTCGGACGGTGCTTTCACCATCAGCCGCGGCGCCACCGGCACCGGCACCACCGCCATCCACACCACCGTCCCGGCCTTCATCGCCATCACCTTCCACGGCCGCCCACTCGCCGATACCTTGACGACCGGCGAAACCAAGATCAGCGGCCCCCCGGACGCCCTGGCCAAATTCGTGAGCTTCTTCGAACTCCCGCCGGAGTGCAAGGGGACCCCGACGGCCTGACCACTGGGAACCGATCCGGAAAGGTGGTTACAGTCGATCGATGTCGGTGAGATCGACATCGATGTCGAACGGCACGCTCAGCCGCAATCGCTCGTGATGAATTCCAGTGAGCGTGTATGTCTTTGTGGCGGGGTCGAGTTCATAGACGTACACGACCGGTCGCCCGTCGACGTTCTCGACGCGCCAGAAGTGCGTGATGCCAGCCCGTGCATACAGCTGGGGTTTGCGTTCTCGGTCGCGGGTACGCGATTCGGCGGACACAACTTCCACTGCCAGAACGACATCATCGACCTGATAGGTCGTCAGTTCAAGGCCACCATCGCGATCGGCATGAACGACAACGATGTCCGGCTCCGGACGCTGATCGCGTCCCAGAGTGACTGTCATTTCCCGGCGAACCCGCAAATGTGCGGGCGCTAGGCGGCGGAGGGCGAATTCCAGCAATGTTATGACCAGCATGTGAATCTCCGCCTGCGGGCTCCGGAAGACAAGGCTCCCGTCGATCAACTCGCTATGCGGCGGCAGGTCGGTCAGACGGTCCAGATCCTCGGCGACAAAACCACCCGGCGGCGGGCGCAGCCACTGCGGAAACGGTTCGACGGTCACGGCTGTGAGTTTGTCATCAGTGCCGCCACAATGCGGCACTTCAGCCGTGGCAGGGTCGGTCGGTGTGCGCCTCGGTGAGCCACAGGGGCGCTGATTCCCCCGGGCTACAGGTGCGGGGCTTCAATACGGCAGAGTGGGCGGGGTGCAGTTGATTCTGGTTCGTCATGCTCAGCCGGTGCGGGTGTCGAATACGGTCGGGCCCGCAGATCCTGGGTTGGCGCCGGTGGGCGTCGAGCAGGCCGAGCGGGTGCCAGCGGCATTGAGTCAGCACCGGATCAGTCGGATAGTGAGCAGTCCGCAGCGGCGGGCGCGCGAGACGGCGGAGCCAACGGCGGCCAAGCTCGGGCTCGCGGTGGACGTGCACGACGACTTGGCGGAATACGATCGGGACCTGCCTGCCTACATTCCGATCGAGGACGCCAAGGTCGAATTCCAGGCAGTCTACGAACGGATCAAATCCGGGCATCTGCCCGAGCAGATCGACGGACCGGCGTTCATCACCCGGGTGCGCGACGCGGTCACCTCGATCGCCGCGCATACCGATCCCGCGGATACGGTGGCCGTCTTTGCACACGGCGGGGTGATCAATGTGATCCTGCAGGATGTGCTCGGCCTGGCCCGCCCGCTGACCTTCCCGATCGACTACTGCTCGATCACCCGAATCCTGTTCTCCCGCAGTGGCCGCCGCACCGCGGCCACCATCAATGAAAACGGTCACGTCTGGGATCTGTTGCCGCGCAACCTCTCACAGCAATCCTGACGGTTGTTCACAGACTCGGGTGTTCACAGCCGACTGCCAGGCACGTCGCATCCGAATCCCAGTCATGCGGCCTTGTATGGGACCGGTGAGCCGACGTAGCGACCACTGCCGGGTCGCTCGGACAACCAGCGACTCACAGTCCGAGGAAAGGAATCCGTTTTGCTTCCCAAGACATCGACCTCCTTCAGGCGTGGCTTCGCTCGCGTTGCGATCGCAGGCGCGCTGGCCGCGATTCCACTCAGTGCGCTCGCGGTCACCGCATCCGCGGCCACGGCCGATTCGTCCGTGCCAGCGGTTCAGGACGTATCGGACCAGATTCCGTTGCAGGGCACCGATATCGACGGTCCGCATCGAGGTGACTGGGACGGACCAGGCGATTGGGACGGCCGCGCTCACCACCACCATCACCGTGGCCCCGACGATCAGCACGATGGCCCGTGGCAGCCCTGGCAGCCGCCCGCCCTGCCATCGACCGGCTCGGCTGGCTGACCAGTCGCAGGTCGTCCGACAAAGCACAGGCCACCCCCTCCATTCGGAAGGGGTGGCCTGCGTTTTTGTCAACTACCGCCTGGAAATCAGGCCATGCCCGCAATCCAGTTGTGCATCCAGGAGATTGCGGTCTGCCCGCCGCCCACCGGGTAGCTGCCGTAGAGCGTATGCGCCTGCGACTTGTAGAACCGCTCCAGATCCTTGGCCCGCTGCTGGTTCGCGGAATCGGTCAGCTGCGACTGCAGCGCCGGGATGCCACCGCTCGACATCAGGTCGTTCATGATGGCGCCCGCCTCGAGCTGGTAGCGCCAGATGTTCGACGGGTTCGCCTCCGAGGACTGCGCGAGGAATCCGGCGAACCGGGTCACGAAATCGTCGGTGGCGGTGGCGCAGTAGAGATCGTCGACCGCGCAGATGGTGCGGGTGCGATCGCTGAGCCAGCCGAAGCCGCCGACCCGAGGGCCACCGGCGCCCGCGCCCTGCGCGATCGGACCGACCTGAATGTCGGTGGGCGAACGGCGCGGATCGGAGATCAGGCCGACGCCCGCGATCCGGTCCGCCGGAATGGGACTCAGGCCGGTGCCGATCTCGGCCGCGAGATCACCTGCAGCATCGGCACCCTGGCTGTAGCCGACCAGCGCGATCTTGGTGCCGCCGCAGCGCTGCGCCATCCCGGTCGCCAGATCGCGGGCCCGGTCGGTCGCTTCCTTCTTCGACGCGCCGTAAACATCGCCCTCCCAGGGGAATGCGGTCGCGGCGTAGGTCACGTAGTCGACATCCACCGACCCGGGCAGACCGTTGGTGACGCCAGCCAACATGCCGGGCTGCGGCGTCTTATCCTTTCCGGTCTCCCAGGTGCCGGGAACCGCCACCACATAGAGGCTCGGGCAGCCCGGGTCGGCCGTTACCGAACCGCTACCAAGGACCAGGCCGGATGCAACGGCCGCGCACGCACCGAGTGCCGCGGCAACTTTCTTCAACTGCATATTGCTCCAGTTCAAAAGCATTGCCCCGCATGGAGCAAGCCCCGACAATTGTTCGCCAACGTGCTGACCTCGGCAGATGTCGGTCCAGTGCACGTCGGGTGAACGCGATTCACCGACTGATATGACGTGCACGGTGCGACCACATCCCAAGATCACGCACCACGCCGATGATCACAATAAGGCAACGTCCCACCGCACGCCATTCGAACCCGCCGCCGTGTCCGATTCCCGTCACCGGCAACAAGACTCGGCGCATGCGAAAGGGCGCGGACGGCCTCGTCGTCCTGCCCGCGCACCGTCTGCCGGAGCTCGGCGAACTCGAATTCG